>CAIXSC010001075.1 GCA_903921945.1 uncultured Planctomycetaceae bacterium | reverse complement strand
CGAACTGGCTCGGCCCGCCGCTCATCCAGAGCAGAATCACGTGCTTCTGCCGCTGCGCGGCGCGCTCCGCATTCTCGGCGGCAAACAGATTTCCAAATCCGCCAAACGCCATCCCGCCCGCGATGGCTCCCCGCAGCAGCATCCGTCGAGAAACGGCGTGCTCACGCCGATGTGGTTCGTTCATCCAAGGGTCATCCATAGTCTGACGCACGGAAGCGGCAAAAGGTTGCATGAAAGGATAATCTTGCGGCGGGAAGACAGGTATCAGGTAACTGGCGTAGCGGGACTTGAGCGGCGGTTAGCGATCCATCGTGGCCGTGGCTGGAACCCGCGGCCAAGGACGAACGAGCTTCGGGCGACCGTAGATTCCATCGTCGATTATTGGCCCTTAGGCCGAAAAACTTAGCAGCGACATCGCGAACATGGTCCGATCACCTTCGCCCAGCCGTCACAGTTCCCCAAACGAACGGGAGGCATCGGTAAAAACGGGATTCCAAGCCATCAAACCGAACTGCCGACAGAGCACGGCCTGCGCCGCGTCGCGGAGGGGACGAGCAAACGCAATTTGGGCGGAGCAGCGCGAATGGCGTCAGCGATGCGGTGGATACCTAAGCCAGGTTCGGCGTTCGGCCATCCCAAAAATACCCGTGGCGGAATGGCGATTTCTCGAGTTGGCATGGGATGACAGGAATCGCTAGCGGGTAAGGGAGATCGCGGAATCGCGGGTGGCTTGGCGGCCTCGGTCATTTTGGGACTTCGTTGGGCGCCCTTAAAGACTTCAGCATTTCCAGAGCGCTCGATTCGAATACCCGCTGCCACTCCGGGGCCACCATGCAATCGCAATCCTCTTGCGCGTAGCCGGTATTCTTGCGCTGCTCGACGGTTGGCAAATAGTAGATGTATCCATTGGTGTAGCCGGCAACGAAGGCGCCGGCGTCTTCGGCGGCGCGCTTGATGTTGAGGCCGATCTGCACGGTCAGTTCCCCGGGAAATGTGACAAGTTTGAAGTCGCCGATCCGCAGTCCGCAAAGTTCGACGTCGATCGCTTCCATGGCTGCCGCTTGCGCCTTCTTTTGGTGCATCTTGAGCAACGCGAGATTGGTGTTGAGCCGAGTTAGCCGTTCCATGATTTGAATGTTCAGCAGGTAACTTTCCACTTGTTGTCGGCTCTCGGTGTCAAGCCGTTCGAGATCGTCCCGGCCGATTTCCTTGTCGTGTAAATAGCCTTGGGCGTACGCCGAGGGAAACTCGGGGGCGAGCCGCTGTTGAATTAGCAACGGCAGGAATGTTTTAAAATTGATGTTGGTGCTCTTGAGCGATTCGACTAGCCGTGTCCGTTCGGCTTCGATCGCCTCGATTCGCCGCGGAAAATCAGCGGCCCGCGGCACCGCCAACCGCTGAGTCCTCACCGCGAGCGGGGCTTCCGCGGTCGTTTCGATGCGGCGAACGGCGTCAAGCACGGTCGCGCCAAGTATCAATCCTAGCGGCTCAGCATCGGGCGGCACGCGGACCTCTTTGTACCGTACCGGATTGATGTCGCCGCCGCAGCCTTGCACGAAAAACGCCAAGGCGTCATGGCCAAGCGATGTTTCGATCACTTTCGAGGTGTAAGCCGGAAAGTCGGCCGAAGTGCCTTTGCTCGGCGGATTCATGATCGGAT
Organism: uncultured Planctomycetaceae bacterium; assembly: GCA_903921945.1. Taxonomy (GTDB): domain Bacteria; phylum Planctomycetota; class Planctomycetia; order Pirellulales; family Pirellulaceae; genus CAIXSC01. Next base: position 8,264 of record CAIXSC010001075.1, on the reverse strand, counting down.
GGCAAGCGAAATTGTAAACGACCGCCAACGGGCGGCCGTCCATCCGATCGATTCGCAGCAGTCCGACCTGGGGATCGATTGGGCCTGTCGAGGCGATCTCGGAATCCCAGGCGAACGCGTACGCCCGCCGCATGTCGACTTGGCTGCCGTCTTTCAGCGTCACTCGACGATTTTCGCTGATCCGCTTTTCAGTCGTCGAACCGACACCGACCTTGACCGGCGCTAGCTTCCTCCACGCCTGGCGAACCGCTTCAATCACCAGCGTGTCGCTGTCGGATCGGACCGATCCGTGGCAGTGGCTGGCATTGACCACGAGGTTGTCGGCATGAATACCCGGATTGCTTCCCAATTCGCCGCGTAGGGCCTCCATGAAAGTGCCGGGGATCGCCCCGATCCCGCCGATGGCGACCGCGTCGACCGTTACGAGCACGGCGGACTGTTTGCCTTGACGCAGCGCGAGCACTTTCGCGTACGACGGATCGTTCACTCGCGTCGCTTGCGGGTTGGTGATGTCGACGCGCGCGACCGCCGCTTCCAGCGGTTCGGCGCCGCATGCCGCGAACTCGCCGTTGAGCGGTAACATGGCGGCGAGGCAAACAGCGAGCAGCGGAACGGCCCAACGCACCATGGATGAAGTCGCACGCAGCGACGGCGCGAAGCCGATGGCTGTGGCCTTGGCTATGGCCTTGGCTATGGCCTTGGTTATGGCCTTGGTTATGGCTATCGGCAACGAGAGAAGCGAAGAACGCATCGGTGCATGCTCCTTGGCGGGAAACACGGGTTATCGTTGTCCAGGGGCGCGAAGCATCAAAAAGGCGATCAAATCCCGGACCTGGTCGGCGGAAAGCGTGTTGAACAATCCCTCAGGCATGAGCGATTGATTGGTGGGTTTGACCTGCTCGACGTCGGCGGCGGGAAGCGTCAACTTTTCCGTTGCCGTTTGGACGGCGATGGTTCGCGGTGTCGGGTTGCTAACGACGCCGGTCACAACGCGACCGTCGGTAAGCACGACGGTGGAGGTGCGGAAGTCGGCCGCCACGCTGGCGCTCGGGTCGACGATGTTTTCCAGCAGGTACTGCAAGTTGCCGCGATTAGCGCCGGTCAGATCGGGACCGATCGCGTTGCCTTTCCCGAAAAGAGCGTGGCAATTGCCGCAAACTTTTTCGAACACCGCTCGCCCTTGGTCGAGATCGGCTTTGGCGAGCCTCTCGGGGGCGAGTTGACTGCGGAGTTGCTCGAGTTGTTTCGCGCGGTCCTCGCTGGTCTCGCGGACTTCGCCCCACAATTCGCGCAGCCGTTCATTCAACCGAGGGTCGTTCAAGCCACGAATCTGGCGGGCGTGCCATGCGGAGATTTCGCTGGGCGGCAGGCGTTTATTCGCCACGGCATCGAGCAACGCGGCTGCGTAGGCAGGCCGCGCGACGAGCGTCTCCACGGCGGCGCGCTGGTCTTCCGCTGACAGTTGCGACCAGCGGTCGAGCAGCATCTTCGGTGTCTCGGGGTCGCCAAGAACACCGAGGCCGCGAGCGGCCGCTCCAAGCATATTGCGATCGCCAGCTAGTCGTTTGAGGAAAGCGGCGAGATCATCCGGACGGCCTTCGATGATTGCCCGCATCGCGGCTCGCCGGGACTCGCCGCCGGCATTGGGATCAAGCGCGATCTGGCGGAGTTGGTCCAGGGCGAGGCCATCGCCGAAGAGGGCTCCCAGTTCGCGGAGCCGATCCCGTATCGCGGCCTCTTCCGTGCGGGCGGCTCGCGCGGCGAAAGCCGGCCAAGCACGCGGTTGCGGGGCTCGGCGCCAGCCGCGCAGCCCCTCGGACAAACCTACAAGCACGTCGTTCGCCAAAGACGCGTCTGGCGCCTCCGTGGCGGCCGATAGTAGCGATTCGATCGGAGCCGGATGGGTGTCGAGGCGTTCGCTGAGCAGGCGAACTACGTACTGCCGCAGGAGCGGAATACGGGACGAACGCGCCAACGCGACACTGGATGCCGGAAACTCAGGCACCGCCGCTTCGATGCCGTACCAAATCATGAGCGGCAGGTTATGGTCGGACGCGTCGGCGGAATGTCCGGCCAGCGCTGTCGCGACCCCCAATCGCCGTTCGAGCGGCAACCGCGAGAGCGCCGAGGCGATGTGCAACCGCACGCGCGGCGACGGATCGGCGGCCGCCAAGCGTTCCAAGAGGACGATGTCCCGCGGTTCGAATCGGCCGTCGTCGCCGAGCAATCGCACGACCCACGAGCGAACCGATTCCGATGTGTGCGTCGACAGCGCATGGAGACGATCGTCGCTAAGTCCGCCGCTGACGTGCAGCGCCCACAGCGCTCGCAGTTGGTGCTCGATCGAGGTCGCGGTTGCCAATTGCTGATTGAGCAGGGCGTGGGCGGTCGTCAGATCGTGTTTCGCGGCCGCCCGTTCTTGCAGGACGCGCCGCGCTTGTCGTGGATACCAATCGTTGGCGTGCGACATCAAGCCGGCGAGTTGCTCGGACGACGCGCGATCGACATTGGCGATCGCGGGTCTCGCCGGCTTGCCGTAGGCGACTTTATAGATCCGGCCGGAGGAGCGGTGGACGCCATCGTTTTCGTGGCATTCGCCGACATCGGCCCAATCGGCGACGTAGACGGCTCCGTCGTTGCCGGTCAGCAAGTCGATGCCGCGAAACCAAGGATTGTTGGCGAAGAGAAAGTCTTCGGCATGTTTGGCAACGTAACCGGAGCCGTCACGTTCCAGACGATCGCGATTGATGCGCAGGCCATGCAGGTTGATGGCGAACACATCGCCACGGTATTCCGCCGGCCAGTTGTCGCCCTGGTAAATCATCAGGCCGGAGTGGGCGTGGCCGCCGCCCGCTTTCTTGGTCGACTCCGTGACGCCTTTGCGGATATCGGACCACGCTTCGGTGGTGTCCCAGTGGAAGTGGTCGGCATGTTGTTCGATGACCGAGTAGACCCGGGGATTGAAATGCTCTCCGTACATGCGGCGGTAATGGGCTCCCGGAATGACGTGCCAGAAATGGCCGATCACGGTGTTGATGAAAAACATCTCGCCGTGTTGGTCGAAGTCAAAGCCCCAGGGGTTAGTGGTTCCATGGCAGACCACTTCGAACGATTCTTGCACGGGATGGTATCGCCAAATGCCGCAATTGATCCGCGCGCGGCGGCTCGCCGGCGTGCCCGGTGGACCCACGCTCGACGTGGCGAGAATGCCGTGGCGGCCGTAAAGCCACCCGTCTGGACCGAGCGTTAAACCGTTGACGATGTTGTGTCGCACGGCGCTGTCATTCCAGCCATCGAGCTTGACGATGGGGGGGCCGTCCGGCACGTCATCGCCATTGGCGTCGGGGATGAAGTACAGGTAGGGAGCGCACAGCGCCCACACACCGCCATTCCCGACAGCGGCCGCGGTCAACCGCACACCGCCATCCCAGAACACAGTCCGTTTGTCGCTTTTCCCGTCGCCGTCGCCGTCCTCGAGGATCACGATGCGGTCGCGAAGTTGCGTAGCGAAATTCACCTTGCTTTCCGCATAGGTGTACATTTCGCAGACCCACAAGCGGCCACGGCCGTCGGTTGTGATCGCCACAGGTTGCTGCACTTGGGGCTCGGCGGCGAACAGAGTGACTTGGAAGCCGGGCGGGACCTGCATTTTCGCGACCAGTTCCGCAGGCGGAACGGGTTGGTCCTTGGCGTCCTGGGTATTGAACGGTTCGGGAAACGGCATCGGCTCGTCAGCCCGCACCGACGCGAATGGGAACGCGTTATGCAGAACGAGTGCGATCAACGCCAGGCAGAGCCAACTTTTGGGCCATGGAATCGCGAGAAACCGAACCGAGTGACCGTACATCGATGGTCGCTGTTTCATAGACACGGAAAAGTCCTCTACTGCTGCGGGGGTGATGAGGAGCGTGACTAGCCAGCCATGCCGTTGATTTCCTTGGAATGGCGGCAACATGGCGGCCTTCCATTCCGATCGCACGGTCGTAGTAGCGCGCATGTGCGGAAACGGGCGCCGGGTTTGGGAAAAATGGTACGAGGACGGTGATACGTAATGAGTGGTTGTGGCCAGCCTATGTGGGCGAACACGGCGGACTGCAATCCGCGGGTCGATCCCGATGCCCAAGGGAGGCGTAATTCCGACAGTTCGAACGACATCGATAAAGGTGGCGATGGGTGAGGCATCTGCGATCTTGAAGGATGGGTGAGGGCCGCGTGGTCATGTCGCTCCCGTTTCGCGAGTCGCTGCGGGTTGTCGGCTGGTGGGTTGTCGGCTGCGAAGCACGTAATTTAGCGGAGTGGCGGGTGCCGCGAAACTTGCGCGAACCGGCGGTACCACGGAGAATCCGTGGCTGGATGTCAACCGGGAGTAGGGGAGTGTTGGTGTGAGTGAAAAGGTGAAGTATTGCCGTCCGGAGGCGTATCAGCTCTTCGGCGAGCAACTATTGGGAATTGATCGCACCGAAAACCTATGGAAGGCGGCTGCGGCGATCGCCATGCACGCGCTCGACGATGTTCGGCTCGATGACATCCAAGATCGGCTGAACGGTTTGGCGGAACGGGTTCGCCTTGGCGCGGAGAGCGGCCGGGAGGTGGCGTTGCAAGCGCACTTGCATCGCGTGATTTTTGATGAGGAAGGTTTTGTTGGCAATTTGTCGCAGTATCGAAGTGCGTTGAACAGTTACCTGCCGGTTGTTCTGGAAACGCGGCAGGGGTTGCCAATCTTGTTGTCGCTGGTCTACAAGGTCGTGGCGGAAAAGGCGTCGCTACGCGTGGAAGGCGTGAATTCTCCCGGACATTTTCTCTGCCGCGGTTACGTCGACGGCCAGTCGATGCTCATCGACCCGTTCTTTGGCGGCGAATTGTTGACGACCGATGAAGCTCGGAGGCGACTATCAGCCATTGTGGGGGAAACGTCGAAGCCTGATCACGAGTTTTTTCCGACCGCCTCGCACCGTCAGTGGCTCGCGCGGATTTTGAGGAACCTCCAGCGACTCTTCCAAGACGAGAACCGCAGCAACGATTACCATGCGATGAACGAGTTTCAACAGCTCTTGACCGATTCCCATTCGTGGTGATCGGCGCCCCTCAAGTTCCTTCGGTGGTTACTCGCAGATGTCTGGCTGCCTACCGTGCGTCGCCCTGGCCAATCGCTGTGTCCGCTGGTCTCGAATGCTGCTGGTGGCAGCGGTGGTGTCAACCGGTTGCGCGGATCCTCTGGTTCGGCAAATAGACGAGATACGTCTCGGACGCTCGGAGCAGTTCATCGTCGAGGATCGGGAATGCACCGACGAAGAGCTAGGTTCGCTCCGAGGTTTGGACGGACTGGCCGAACTGCTCGTGGAGCGGAGCCGTGTGACGGATGCTGGGCTGGACGCGCTGGCGGGCATGTCCCGTTTGCGGCACTTGCGACTCCGAGGGGCCCGTATCACCGACGAAGGTGCGGCCAAAATCGCCGAACTTCGCGGCTTGCGGTTCTTGAATCTGCCAGATGCAGACCTGACCGACGCGGGCCTCGAGCAGCTAGCTCGGTTGCCTGACCTGGAGCTGTTGCGTTTGGGGAGTCCGCGGATCACCGATGCGGGTCTGGTAGCGGTCGCGCGGATGTCGTCCTTGAAATTCCTGCACCTGATTGAAATCCCGATCACCGATGCGGGGCTGGTGCATGTGGAGGCGGCCGCGAAACTGACGTCGTTTTACATCGACGGCGCTCGCGTGACCGACGAGGGCCTGGAACAACTTTTGGCCAAGCGGCCACAACTGCACGTGCATATCGATCAACGGCATTCGGACCGGGATCCGAACCGCCATGAGCACTGACATGAGCGACGGACACGAGCGACGGACACGAGACGGACACTGGTGGCCAACGCGTCATGCGGCTGCTCTAAACGCTGGCCATAAACCAACCTGACGCATGGTCGTCGCGTTCGAAGCACACGCAGCGTTCGGATCTTTCCCATCGTTCGGAAAGCACGCAGCGCACCGGCCGTGCGGATCGCTCGGAGCGTAGATGCCGGTGGCTGGGTGACGCGCATCCAGTCCTTGAAAGGAACGGGAGTGGCAGGGGAAATGGCGGAAATCAAGCGATTTGGTGACTCGGCGCGATGGTCGGATATGGTTGTGCATCGCGGCACGGCCTACTGGGTGGAAGTGGCGGACGATCCGACGCGGGATTCAGCGGGGCAGATCGCTCAAGTTTTGGAGCAGATCGATGCGACTCTGTTGCGACTAGGGGCGAGTCGCAGCGACCTGCTACAAGTGCTGATTTACCTGTCCGATCTTTCAGACGCCGCGGCGCTGAACCGGCAGTGGGACCTATGGGTGGCTCCCGGCGCGCCGCCCGTGCGGGCGTGTGTGCAGGCTGGGCTAAGCCCAGGCTATCGTGTGGAAATGGTCATCACGGCGGCCGTTTCGACGACAGCGGGGATGGACCTGAATTAAACTCCGATCAGTGCTTCCGCCGCAGCGTTGGGTCGTGTCTACCAAGATTTCTCTTTATGCGTTTTCCCAGGACTCTATTTTGGTTCTGCCTCGCGGGCCTGATCTTGTTGCGTGGCGACGTGACGGTGGAGGCGGCGGAACCGCCTGTGCCCGCGCTTGAGGACCCGCTCGAGGACCTGCTCAAGACCGATGCGTTTGACCGTCCCGTGATCGCGTTGACGGGTGCGAAGATTCTGGTGGCGCCGGGCACGGTGTTGGAAGACGCGACGTTGATCATTCGGGCTGGTCGCGTCGCCGCTGTCGGCGTGGGGATCGCGTTGCCGCCGGAAGCTACGGTGCGCGACTTGAAGGGGCGAGTGATCTACCCGGGATTCATCGACGCCTACACTTCGCTGAGTGGCGAGCCTTCCGAAACGACCTTGGCGACACCTCCGGAAAAGAACGGCGATGCTGGCCGCGAAGGAGCAGCGGACCGCGATCGCGATCGCGATTCGATCCACCCGTTGCTTTCCACGGCGGTGGACGCGCATCGCCGCGTGGTGAGCGTTCCGGAGCGTCATGGGTTGTTGCGTCGGCAGGGGTTCGTCGCTCGACTTGCGGTGCCCGGTGCCGGGATCGTTCGCGGCACCAGTGCCTTGATCGCTACGGATGACGCCGGTCGCGCGCCGACCGTCTTGGCTTCCCGTGTCGCAATGCATGCGCATCTATATGTGCCGCGTTCGCCGCGGCGGACGTCTTACCCCAATTCGCCGATGGGGGCGGTAGCGCTCGCCCGACAAGCTTTTCATGACGCCGATTGGCTTCGCATTGCCGAAGCGAGCGAGGCGGTGGACGGGAGCCGGTCCGAGCGGGACGCTTCAGCCGGCCGCTGGAACTCCAGGGCGTGGATGTCGGTGGCTTGGCAAGAAACGCACGAAAAACTTGGGCCTTACCTCCGCCGGCCCGCTGTTCCCGGCGTGGCCCGAGACACTGCGGCTGGGAAAGAAGCTGACCGCCGTGTGGATCAAGGCTGGGTGGTTTTTGACTCGGAAACCGAACAATACTTGCTGCGCGCCGAGCGTTTTGCGAAGGAGTTTGGCCTGCGGGCGATGTTCCGCGGCGGCGGGCGGGAGTATCGGCGAGCGGCGGAGGTCGCGGCGACCGCACGGCCCTTGATTCTGCCGCTGGCCTATCCGGCGCCACCGCGAGTCGACACGCCGGAAGCGGAAGTGAACGCGGAACTGGACGACCTGTTGCATTGGTGGTTCGCCCCGGAAAACCCGGCGAGGATGGAGCGGGCCGGCAGTCGGATCGCGTTGACGACCCATGGATTGAAATCGCCCGACGAGTTCCTGCCTGCGGTGCGGAAAGCGGTCCATCGTGGGTGGCCGGCGGATGCGGCGCTCCGCGCCCTCACCACGACGCCCGCGGAACTGTTCGGCGTCGCGGGGGATTTGGGGACCTTGGAACCGGGCAAATTGGCGAGTTTTGTTGTCGCTGACGGCGATTTGTTCACAGGTCAAGGGCGAGTGCTGGAAACTTGGATTACGGGGCAGCGTTGGGAAGTTGTCGACGACCTCCCGCTCCGGCTGGCTGGCCACTGGCGATTGGAGCTCGAGCGGGCCCTTGGCGAGCGTTCCGAGCTACGGATGCGGATCGGACGGGACTCGCCCGCATCCGCCAACTCGCCCGTGTCCAGCCACGAGTCGGAGACACCGATCGCGGAGACGCTCAGCGGCGCGTTGCTCATTCCGGGAGACCCTGGATCGCGGGAAATCGTGTTGGAGCGACTCTCCGTAGGGCAAGGGCGTCTGACGGCACGGTTCGACGCCAGCCGGCTGGGT
>CAIXSC010001074.1 GCA_903921945.1 uncultured Planctomycetaceae bacterium | reverse complement strand
GATCTGGCGAATCACCCAACGATGACTCGCTACCATCAAGCGAATTACGACGGCCGGCCCACGGCCTCGGCGCTCGCGCGCCGCGGTTACATCGTGCTGAGCATCGACGCCTTCATGTTCGGCGAGCGGCGCGTGCTCATGGATGAAGACCTGAATCGCGGCTGGGATCGCGCGAAGTATTCCGCCGACGACGTGCAACATCTCAACGGCAAGTGCCGCGGCAAAGAATCGACGCTCGCCAAAGCCCTGGCGATGGCGGGCGTCACTTGGCCGGGCATCGTGAATTACGACGACCGTCGCTCGATCGACTACTTGCAATCGCGGCCCGACGTCGATCCGCGGCGGATCGGCTGCGTCGGTATTTCGATGGGCGGCTACCGATCAGCCTACCTAGCGGCGATGGATGAGCGGATCCAGGCCGCGTGCGTTGTTGGCTTCATGGCCACCACCTCCGCGATGCTCCAAGCCCACATCGATACCCACTCGTGGGTCCACTTCCTGCCCGGCCTGCATCGACTCATGGACTGGCCTGAACTGGCCGCCCTGGCAGCGCCCCGGCGACTGTTCGTCCAGCAGTGTTCGCAAGACCGTCTGTTTCCGCTCGCGGCCATGCGCGAGTCGCTGGAACGGATCGCCGCCCTGTATCAAGCGGCCGGCTGCCCCGAGCGTTTCCGAGGCAAGTTTTACGACGAACCGCATCGCTGGAGCCTCGCGATGCAGGACGAGGCGTTCGCTTGGCTCGACGCGCAGTTGCGATGAACGAGAAACCACGGATCGCAGAAGGGTGATTAGGAACCACGGATCGCACGAGAAGGCTCGACAACCACGGATCGCACGGATGGCACGAATGGCACGAATGAAAAATGCTGTCCACGGATGGGACGGGCAAAGCCAACGTTTGATCTATCCGTATCCATCGGTGTCATCCGTGGTTCAAACTCGCTCACGGAACAACAATCTGGATTGTCGAGCGCCGCTTCAACTGGTTTTTCGCGGCGGGAGTTCGCCGTCGGGGACGATGCTGAGGCCGTCCGACGCGCGAAGCAGAACGCGGTACGACTTGCCTTTTTGCGTTTTGATCGAGACGGCTTGGCCATGAGCGGCGCGGATGCCGAGGTCGCGCGCTTTCTGGTCGTCGTTGGCGATCGTCCAAAAATCGGCCCAAATCTTCTTTTCGAACTCGGTGACCACTCCGCCTTGCGAATACGCGCGTGGCGGACCCTGGCCTCGATCCAGCGGGAAGGCGTCCTTCGGTTCCTGGAATTCGCCGAACAAACGCCGGAACAGCACCAACGATGTCGAACGGTCGAGCGCCGATTGCTCGACGTATTTGTCGTCGAACTTCACGATCCAGTTGTCCAGATAGACCACATCGCCGATGACCTCGAAGCGGCGCGGCCCTTCCACCGGTTGGCCTTCGTCGTTCAGTTCCACGAATTCGATCAACGTCATCAGGCGGCCGCTCGTCTCGTCCAGGCGTTGATCAACGACATCGAGCCGGGCGACGCGATGGTCGACCTTCAGAAGCCGTAACGCCGTCCCGAGGCGTTCGATGTCTTGCTTTTGAGTGGCGACCGTTTCGGTCAGCGAAGCGATCGACTTCTCCGCCGCCGCCAACTGTTCGCCTCGCTGCTTGAGCGCGGTCGCTTGCTCTTCCAGTTGCTCGGCCTGCTTGCGAGCCAGGATCTCCTGGGCATTGTAAATCGAGTAACCCGTGAATGCGGCGTAGGATCCACCCCCCAGGGCCACCACGACCAATCCGGTTCGCACGACGCTGTTGACAACTTTTACCGATTCGATCATGCCGCTCATCGTCGGGTTCCTCTGCGTCAGGACGCGGTTACTAAAGAGAGCAACGTTCGCACGGCGGAGCGAATGTCCGGCTGCGCCATGAGACTTTCGCCGACCAGAATCGCGTCGACGCCAGCGTCGGCGAGCCGCCGCACGTCCTCGGGAGTGCGGATGCCACTTTCGCCCACTAGCAGACAATCGTCCGGAATGCGTTCCCGCATGCGGATCGTGTGATCCAAATCTACCTGAAATGTCCGTAAATCACGGTTGTTCACGCCGATCAGCGTCGCGCCCGCCGCCAACACCCGCGGCAAACTCTCCGGCTCATGGAATTCCACCAGCGGTGTCAGCCCCAAATCGAGCGCCTCGCCATGGAGCTTCCTCAAATGGCAATCGTCAAGGCATTCGGCGATCAGCAGCACGGCGTCGGCGCCGGCGAGCCGCGCTTCGACCAGTTGATAGCTGTCCAGGATAAAATCTTTGCGGAGGAGCGGCACATCAACCGCCGCTCGGATCCGCGTCAGATAGTCGAGGTGTCCTTGGAAATATTGGACGTCCGTCAATACGCTGAGGCAAGTCGCGCCGCTCTCCGCGTACGACGTGGCGATTTCCACGGGACAAAAGTCGGCTCGAATCACCCCCTTCGATGGGCTCGCCTTCTTCACTTCGGCGATGAGCTTAATCGGGCCGTCGGCCGCCAACGCGGCGAAAAAATCCCGTGCCGGCGGCGCATTGCCGAGCATCTCCCGGAGTTGCCTTTCCGGGCGAATCGACTTCGCGATCGCGACTTCTTCGCGTTTCGTCGCAACGATCTTATCGAGTATTGTGGGCATCAAGAACTCGCGTCTTTCTTACCGCTCGTGGGTGTTTGTGACCGTCACGCTTCGCCGCAATCCGCCCGCCTGCCGGGCATCGCTACCCTGGCGAATCGCTTCGCCGAAGCACGTTCGCGACCGGTTCCCCGTCTAACAATCTCTCCGGCGAATCTTTTCCGGCGAATCCTTTTCCGGCGAATCTTGCCTCGCGAATCTCTCCCAGTGATCGAACCGCAGGGCTAGTGTAATCGCCAGTGCCGGTAACGCGCGACGAGCGCTGCGGACGGGCCGGGACCGAGCATCCGGTCGAGTGGCCAGTAGGGGCGGCCACCGTAGGCGCCGCGGCGCCGTGCGGGCACCGCCTGGGCATCCCAACCACAAACCGGGCAGACGCGCGAATCGGCGGTCCGAGTCGAGGCGCATCGCGAACAATGGGCATCGACCAGCCAACGCCGTCCCTGCACTTCGCCCCCGGGATAAAGTTGAACACGCAGTTCGGTTTGGGTCCGTCGCGCGAAAGCCGCCGCCGCCGCTAAATCGCGAAACGCGGCCTCTAACGGCGGCAGTGCCGCGAGCCTTGCAAGCAAGGGTTCAAGCAGTTCCCAGTGAGCCGCGGAAAATGACTCGGCGGCCCACAGCCCTGGCCACGCAGGCTGCGTGGGCAGAAACATTTGCCGCCAAGCATCGCGCGGCGCGAGTTCCGCAAGAAGTCGATCGATCAATGTGTTCCAGGAGTCGGCTTCGCCCCATGCCGACCATTCAACCAACCCGCAGCAACCACCCCAGGTGGGATTGGCAGGCGCCAGTGCCGCGCGACCGACATTCACCGAACAGCCCGCACAATGCGATTCGATGCGTTCGCGGCCGCCATACGCCGCGAACACCTCCGCCACTCGAAACCCCAAACGCGGACCCGCCGTTTCCGCCAGTCGAGCGCTGTGTCTGTCGACCGCATGTTCATCAACAAGACCGTCAACAAGACCGTCAGCATGACCGTCCGCATGACCGTCCGCATGACCGTCCGCATGACCGTCAGCATGACCGTCCACATGACCGTCAGCATGACCGTCAGCATGATCGTTAGTAAGACCGTCTGCACGGTGATCGACCGCATGATCGCGGGCGAAGGCGATTGCTTCGAATACCCGGTTTTCGGCGAAGGCGTCGCCGCAGGCGCGAAGCACGAGCAGTTGCCGGCCGATTTGTTCGAGGTCGGATTCGCGAGCCGGATCGCGGAACGGGCAAGCGTGCGACAGTGCCCAGCGGAGAAAGGGAGGCGTGCGAGCCATGGTCGCCGCTCAATGTTTGAAATGCCGTCGACCGGTGAAGACCATGGCGATGCCATGCTGGTCGCAGGCGGCGATCGACTCGGCGTCGTTTTTCGAACCGCCTGGTTGAATGATCGCCCGCACACCGGCCGCCGCCGCTTTGTGGATCGAGTCGGGGAACGGAAAGAAGGCGTCGCTCGCCAGCGATCCTCCCTGCGAGTGGCTGGCGGCCTTGGCGAGCGCGATGCCGACGCTATCCACACGGCTCATTTGGCCCGCGCCGGCCCCCCACAGCGTTTCGTCCAGGCAGAGCACGATCGCGTTCGACTTGACGTACCGCACCACCGACCACCCGAACCGCAAATCGGCCCATTGCCTCGCGTCGGGCGCAGCGGCGGTGACGACTTTCCATTCGGAATCGTCGTCCGCCAGCACATCGGCGTCCTGCAGCAACAGGCCGCCATCCACCCGACGGAACTCGCGGCGATTGGCTGTCGTGCCTGCCAGTTCGCCGGTATCCATCAGGCGCACATTGGCTTTCCACTTCGGCTGCGTGGTGAGGATCTCGAGAGCCTCGGCGGTGAATCCCGGAGCGGCGATCGCTTCGATAAACAGACCGGGCGTTGCCAACACTTCCGCGGTTGCCCGGTCGACCGGGCGATTGAAGCCGAGCACCGCGCCGAAGGCGCTCACCGGGTCGCCGTCGCGCGCTCGACGGACTGCGATCGCCAGTGATTCCGCGACCGCGGCTCCGCACGGATTGTTGTGCTTGATCACGGACGCGGCCGGGCGTTCCAGCAACCGGACAATCGACAGGGCGCTATCGAGATCCAACAAGTTGTTGTAGGAAAGTTCCTTGCCGTTGAGTTGCCGGGCGGAGACGATGTTCGCTCCGCTTTCACCCGCGACGCGGTAGAGCGCCGCCCGTTGATGCGGGTTTTCCCCGTAACGCAACGGGGCGACGCGCCGCAACGCCAAATTCACGGTTTCCGGGAACGCGTCGTCGCCCGTGTAATTCGCTTGGAAGTAGGCCGCGATCGCCGCGTCGTACGCGGCCGTGTGGGCGAACGCCGCCGCCATTAACTTCCGCCGCAGCGTCAGCGAAGTCCGCCCCGTCGCTTTCAGTTCGGCGACGATCGCCGGATATTGGTCGGAACCGGTGGCGATGGCGACGAAGGCGTGGTTCTTGGCGGCCGCTCGAACCAGACTTGGACCGCCGATGTCGATCTGTTCGACCGCCTCGGGCACCGTCGTCCCAGCCCGCGCCACCGTGGTCTCGAACGGATAGAGATTGACAACCACGATCTCGAAGGGACGGATGCCGTGCGCGGCGATCCCCTCCATCTCGTCCGGCCGATCGTGGCGGCACAGAATACCGCCAAAGACTTTGGGATGGAGCGTTTTGAGACGTCCATCCATCATCTCCGGGAAGCCGGTGTACGACGCGATGTCGGTCACGGGCAAGCCGGCCGACTCCAGATGTTTCCG
>CAIXSC010001073.1 GCA_903921945.1 uncultured Planctomycetaceae bacterium | reverse complement strand
GGGTTCTCGACGCTGGGCGGTTTCGTCGGGGTTTGGGCAGTCCGGTTGGGGCGTGGTGCCCCGATTGGGGCAAGACGATTTTTTGGGGCATGGCGGCCCGTTGGGGTAAGGCCGTATCTTCGGGGTTTGGGCGGTCCGTTCGGCAACCAGCCCACGCGGTCCGATCGTCCTAACGCTCCGAAGGGGCAATGACAAAGTAGCCCTGGACGTGAACGTCGCAGGGGTGATCCGACGCTATCGGTTTCGGCCATGGGGTAACACGGTTTCGCTCCGATGCCGGGCGACTTACGCCGCTCCGCTAAATGAACGCTGCCGCTCTCGTTTACCGCCGAGCCGTAGTCGATGGCTCGTCGGGCCCACAAAGCGGCACTGGCGAGCATATTCCCGCCTTGCGGTCCAGCCTGCGGCTGCGGCTTGGCGGGAAACAAATAGATCCGCCTTTGCAAAGCCCGAAAATCGCGCTCGTTCAGGAATCGCCCATGAAGAGGCTGCCTAGTCCGCCGAGGAGCGAGCCCTCGTCTTTGCCGCCGCCGGGTCGGGCGTTGGCGAGTACTCGGCCGGCCAATCGCGAGAACGGAAGCGACTGGAGCCAGATCGCGCCGGGGCCGGTGACTGTGGCCATGAATAGACCCTCGCCGCCAAACAAGGCGTTTTTGACGCCGCCCACAAACTGAATGTCGTAATGCACGCTCGGCGACAACGCGACCAAACAGCCCGTGTCCAACCGCAACGTTTCTCCCGGTTTCAGCAGGCGGTGCATCAACGTCCCACCCGCGTGAATCAGCACGATGCCGTCGCCCGTCAATCGCTGCATGATGAATCCTTCGCCACCAAACAACGCTGTTCCAATCTTCTTTTGGAAGGCGATTTGCACCGCGACTCCACGGGCGCCACACAGGAACGCATCTTTCTGGCAGATGACCTCGCCGCCTAACTGATCGAGGTGAAAGGGCAGGATTTTCCCTGGGTACGGCGACGCGAAAGCCACCTTTTCCCGGCTCGGTGCGATGTTCGTGAAGGTCGTCAGGAAAAGCGATTCACCGGTAAGCATCCGCTTTCCCGATGACGCCAGTTTGTTCCAGAAGCCCTGCCCTTGCTGCGATGGGTCGCCAAACACCGTTTCCATCTTGATGCCGGCCGTCATGTACATCATGCCGCCCGCTTCGGCGATCACCATCTCGCCGGGATCGAGCGTAATTTCGCAATATTGCATTTCCGTGCCGAAAATCTCGTAGTCGATTTCGTCGGCTCGTCGACGCGTCCCGGACTGCGGCGCTCCACGGCCCTCGCGTCGACCATCCACCGGGACCGCCTCCACCAATGCCGCGTCCACCATGGCGGCGGGAACGGTGAATGTTCCATCGCAGGCAGGACAACGCACTCGCCGACCCGCCCAATCATCCGCGACTTGCAACGACTTGCCACATGAACCGCACGCGCATGTAATCACCGCATTCTCCCTCGCCAGATGAAACGACTCGCGGGCCAGACATCACGTCGTCGGGCGGCTCCGCTTGAGGTACGCTTCGACGCGATCCCGTTGTCGCGAAGATAACTCGGGGCGATCCACTCGCAAAGCGAGTCGGAAGCAAAGCGCCGCGGCATCCGGCTGGCCCGCCTGATGGTAAACGCGGCCTTGTAAATAATGAACCCAGGCGTTTTCCGGGGCCAGCCGAGTGGCCTCGGCGAAGTCGGCGACCGAGCGAACGTTGTCGCCGAGTCCCGCGCGGATAAAAGCCCGGCCAGCCAGTGCCGCTCCCCTGGAAGCGGGCGGCGACTGATCGGTTAGCGACTCCAACGCTCGCTCGAAATGTTCGCCCGCCGACTCGTATTCGCCCAGCTCCACCAGAATCTGCCCGCGCATCAGGTCGACGCCTGGCGCCGACTCGACCTGTTCACGCAACTGATCGCAGGCCGCGAGCGCTTCGACGTAATCTTCGGCGGCCAGCAACGCGGCGGCCAGCGAATGCAGGGCGGGTGGATGTTCGTCATCGATTTCGAGCGCCTCCCGGGCCTGCTCGATCGCCAGTTCGAGCTTCCCGTCCTGGCGGCTTAAATTCGATTCATCGACCAGCCGCATCAACCGCAATTGGCTGGCCATTTCCGGCGCCAAACGCTCGGCTTCGCAGTAATCGGCGTCGGCTTTTTCCAGTTCGCGTTTCAATAGCCAGACATTGGCGCGGCGTGCGAAGGCCGGCGCGAACTCGGGGTCGAGCCTCGTGGCGGCGGAGAGATCCTCGATGGCGCCATCGAGGTCGCCGCGGGCCGCGCGGATCTGCCCCCGATGAAAGCGAGCTGCCACGTGTTCCGCGTCCCGCTCCAACGCGGCATCGAAATCCCGTTCCGCTCTCTCGTAATCGTCCACCCGGAGCCGAAAATTGGCTCGCTCAACCCACACCGAGGCGTCGTCGGGCGACAAGGCGACCAACCGGTCGTAGTCCGCCGCCGCACGCTCGACGTCTTCCAAATCCTCCCAGCAACCAGCGCGAATGACCAGGGCGGGAAAGAAGTCATCCGCGAACTCAAGGGCCTTCGTGCAATCTTCAATGGCGCTGGCGGGCTTTTGGCGATGCCGCAAAATAGCCGCGCGATGGCACAGCAGCGACGGCTCTTCGGGCGCCAACCGCACAGCTTCGTTCAAATCCTCCAACGCGGCGTCGGCCTGCCCAAGCCGCATTCGAATCAGTCCACGGGCCTTCCAGGCGCCCGGCATTTCGGGTGACAGTTCGACCGCGCGGTCGGCGTCGTCCAAGGCCTCTTCGAATCGTTCCAATTCCACCAGCGAATCGGCTCGCGTTAGGTGGACGCTCGCCGCCGAGATCCCGGCGGCGATCGCCTTGCCGCAATCCTCGATCGCCTGATCGTGCCGCCCGAGCGCGGCGGCGACCGCGCCGCGCATCCCCAAGGCCGCATCCATGCCGGGATCGAGCGATAACGCCATGTCGCAATCGAGCAGCGCCGAATCGTTTTCATCACACGACCAATAATGCTCCGCCCGATGCAGGTAATACACCGCTCGCCCCGGCGCGATCGCCAGCGCCCGGCTGTAATCCTCGATGGCGCTCCGAGCCGATTCGGGGAAATCACCGACATGCCGCGCACAGGCCGCTCGCAGGCCGTATGGCTCGTCGTCGTGCGGATCGAGCCGAATGGCGGACGAGAAATCGCGGGACGCTTGGGCAAAACTCTTCCGCAAGGCGTAGGCCCGACCCCGAGCAATCCAGAGCCGCGCGTTCCAGGGATCGTGCTCGATGGCCGTACTAAAGTCGGCGATCGCGGCGTCGTACGCCTCCAGTTCCACGAGCAAGACGCCCCGGTTGTGCAGCGTGGGAACATGGTTTGGCGACGCTTCCAACACCGCGTTGAAATCCGCCAACCCAAGCTGGGTTTCGCCAAGCAAGCACAACAGAGATCCACGGGCTAACAACGCCGCGTGGTCCGTCGGCAAAAGCTCGAGCACTTGTGCATAGTCGGCCACGGCCGCTTCAAACTGTTCGGCCTCGCGATGGAAATCGGCGCGCCCCCGGTACAACTCCGCATTGTCCGGATCGGCGGCGATCCGCTCATTCCAATCGGCGAGCGACAAAGGCTTCTCTTCATTCGACGCGGTCGAATCGTCGTTTCCCGCGTCTTGGTCGCTTCCGCCTGCGTTTCGGTCTTCATCCTCGGTGCTAACCGACCAGCCATTGCGGATCGACGGATCGGTTGCCCCGCTAGACGTGGATCGCGAACCAGGCCGAAAGAGAGCGCCCCACCACGCTGCCAATCTCCGCCAAGCTCGTACCAGCGTTGGGACGAAACCGGACCGATCCGCGTCTTTCGGAGGATGGCTTGGCGATTCGCCAATCGCTGACGGCGCGGCCGACATCGGGTTCCACGCGACCGGGTTGAGGCCGGGAGCGGCTGTTGAATCGAGCGGCCCATTTCGAGCGGAACGCGGATCAACCTCCGGATCTGAATCGATTGGGGGCCACGAGCCGGCGGGGGATGAGCCGGCAGGGAATGAGTCGACGGGGGTTGAGTCAGCGGAGGTTGTGTCGACTGGGCATGAGCCGGCGGGTGTTGTGTCAGTTGCGGATGAGTCGGCGTTTCGTGACTCGCCAAGTTTTCCTTCCCACAGACCGCGGCGCGTCGCGGCGGTCAGGATCAAGGTTTCGATCGATCCGCCACGCCAATTCTCGGCCCAGCGGGCGAACGGCAGACGGAATGTCGACGAAGGCTCCCGGCCGCTCTTTCCCCAAGACGCTCGAAATGAAAACGCGACCGGCAAGCTGCGAACGGGTGGCAGGGCGAGTTCGCCGAGCCGTCGTTCGAGCGTATCGAGCCAAGCCGGAGTGGCCCCGCCGCTCTCTGCCTGCGCGTCGATGAGCAATCGGCCGTTCGGCAAAAGCGCACACGCGACATCGACCTCGCCGTCGGTTTCGCCGTCCTCTTCCTCCAGGCGGCGATGGACTTCCCGAGAGACGGCGGCAACGAAGTGGCTTAAAGCCTCGAGATTGATTCGCTCCCGGGCCGAAAGCTCAGACATCCATAGCGTGACGAATTCCCGCGCAGCCAACTCAGACACTTCGCCGACCTCCTCTCGGGATTGGAGGCCAGTGAGCGGCCGCGCCATCCCGCACTAGCTTTGATCGTACGCGATTGGCGGGACGCGGCAAGTTCCCAGGCGGGCACCCCGAACCACGAATCTCCGGCAAAAGTCCAAGAAGATCGAACGGGCGGTTGTGGAAGGCATCGGACCGTTGGATGGCGGGCGCGGAAAAAAAGGTCCAGCCGGGATTCGTGTGGGTCCCGCCGAAGATTCGTGCCTTGCCGAACTTCCGAGCCACGGCGCAATCCGGCGCGGCTTGCGCCGCACCCTGAGACTCCTGCGATGGCGAACCACAGGAAACCCAGAAGGGCGCGGAAAAAAAGGCCGGCTGCGTTTCGCTAGGGAAACACAGCCGGCCTCGTGATCCGCACGGCACGAACCGCAGGACGCGATTCGTCACCATTCCATTCGAATGGCAGATGGGCCGATTGGCGATCGCGGCCGTTACTTCGACTTCTTCGCCGGAGCCTTGGTCTTCGTGGATTTCTTCGCGGGGGCCGTCTTCTCCGTCGCCTTCGCAGCCTTCTTGGCAGTCGCCATCCTGGAACTCCTCAAGCAAGGGCTTCCCATGTGTTTTACCAAGTCCTCCGGGAAACCCAGCAAGGAGGATCTGGCACGTGCATTGATTCAACCAACTTATGCGCAATTTCGTCAAGCGAATTTAATCGTCTTGAGTAATTTGCGGATAACGCCGGAAGTAAAAGTCGTCGTGCCAGCCGCTTCACTCGCCGCTTCACTCGCCACTTCGCGGCTAGGTCGAATCGCCGTCGGCCGTCTCGAAGGCCGTGTTCGCACGCCGGGCGCTGCGCGCCATCGTCCAGCGAAACAGGCCAAGAAACCCCGCGACGCAAACCACGATCGTGACCGGTTTCCACGAATTCATGGCGCCCGCGCGATAATCGTAGAGCACCACGCCGCCCGCCAGCACCACTCCCCACAAAGCGATCGCTCCCATAATCCACGCCAACACGGGGCGCGGATCGACATGCCGCTGCGTCGCCGCCTGTCCGAAGACGCCGCTCGGCAAATCCACTCGATGATCGCCCGCCTCGCGCGACACCGACGCTTCCCCCGCCGCCGCCGCCGCTGCCGCTGCCGCTGCCTTGGCCGCGGCTTGAGCAGCCGCCGCAGGCATCGGGGCCGATTGCATTGCCGCCGCTGGCACGGTCGCCGCTTGAGCCATCGATTGTGCTTTTGTCATTCGCCCTCTCCCGAGTCGCTCGCATCGCTCGCCTGACCGTAATACCCGCAAGCCTCCAAGCCGGTGCGCTCGCGGACCCTGCGCACGATAGCATCGACTTCGTGATCGGCGAGCGGCCGGACGGCCGGATCAGCGGGGCGTCGCGCGACCGTGTAGACCTGAACCATGGAAATCCGTCCGCCACCCGCGCCGATTTCGTTTAGCCGCTCGCAGTACGCCTCGAGTTCCTCAGCCGGCGGCCCAGCCCCGTGAAAACGCAGGAAGAGCGACTGGATGACGATCGGCCGAACCCGGGCAACCTCGGCGATATTGCCGACGATCTGGCTGAACGGAATCGGCGTGCGGTCAATGCGTCGAAAGTAAGCCTCGGTCCCGGCCTCGAGCTTCGCCCAGATTTCACCCTGGTTTTCGTCCAGCGTTCGCAGCGCTGCGCGTACATGCGGCCGATGAAACATACTGGCGTTGGTGATCAACACCATGCGGACTTCATCAAGTCCCAGGCGGCGCTTAAGCGCCGCGCAGGCGTCGACCACTTCGTCAAAATTGCGGTGGGTGGTCGGTTCGCCATCGCCGGAGAAGGCGATATCGTTCAGCCGCCGCAGGGCGGGCGGTGTTTCCCGGAATTTATCGCGATCAAAAATCGCCCCGGTGGCCCCCAGACGCAGCAGCGTTTCGAGCTCGCGAAGCAACTCGGCCAGCCCGACAAAACTCGTTTCGCCAGGCGTCCGCCGATCGACTTGGCAGTAAACGCAATCAAAATTGCAGATCTTGTCGGGGTTGAGATTGACCCCCACCGACAACCCACGGGAGCGGCGGCTGATCACCGGATAGACATACCGGTGATCTTCAAACGAGCGTTCATGGCGGGCGTAAAGTCGCAACCGCCCTGATCCCGCGCTGGCTTGTTCGGACGGACTCGTGGTCACGGTCCGGATCAAGCTCCGTCGAGCTTGCGGATTTCGGAGAACTCGTCGAGCGTCACGGTGGTGAGCTCGCCGTCCTCGCGCTTGAGCACAACGACATCGCTGAACACTTTGTCGTCGAAATTCCGCTGGTGATGGTAGGCGTGTCGGCGACGATCGGTTTTCACGACCGTGCCGACCGTGGTGGTCATCCACGAGCGAAAGCCCACCTTCACTTCATGCTTCAACTCGATACGGTCTCCCGGCTGCAGCCGGGAGAACACGATGAGGGAATCGGGATAAGCCATGGGGGCTTAGACCTCTTTGGCGTTGATCCAGGACATGAGACGCCGGAGTCGGCGGCCCGTTTCCTCGATCAGGTGATTGCGTTCCCGGCGGCGAACCGACTTGAACGCCGGCGCGCCCGCTCGGTTTTCCAAAATCCATTCGCGGGCGAACTGGCCGGTTTGGATTTCCTTGAGAATCTTCTTCATTTCGGCGCGGGTCTGGTCGGTGATAATCCGCGGTCCGCGGGTGTAATCGCCGTACTCGGCCGTGTTCGACACGCTGTACCGCATGTAGCTCAAGCCGCCCTGATAGAACAGGTCGACGATCAGCTTCAGCTCGTGCATGCACTCGAAGTAGGCCATCTCGGGTTGGTAGCCGGCCTCGACCAACGTTTCGAAGGCGACCTTCACCAATTCGCTCACACCGCCGCAGAGCACGACTTGTTCGCCGAACAGGTCAGTTTCGGTTTCTTCGGCGATCGTGGTTTCAATCACGCCGGCACGGGTTCCGCCCACGCCTTTCGCGTAAGCCAGACCGGCTCGGAAAGTCGCTTCGCTGGCGCCGGGGCCGACGGCGATCAAGCACGGCACGCCGCCGCCGCGTTCAAATTCACTGCGAACCAAGTGGCCGGGGCCCTTCGGGGCCACCAGCAACGTATCGACACCATGCGGCGGTTCCACTTGGCCGAAGTGCAAGTTGAATCCGTGCGAGCACATCAGGATGTTGCCCGGTTCGAGATTCGGCCGGATGAACTGGCGATAGAGATCGCCCTGCACCTCGTCCGGCAACAGGATATTGACGATGTCGGCCCGCTTGGTCGCCTCTTCGATCGGCAACGGCTCGAAGCCGTGCGACTTCGCCAGGTTGTAATTCGCACTGCCCGGACGCTGGCCGATGATTACCGTGCAACCGCTGTCGCGCAGGTTTTGAGCCTGGGCATGCCCCTGGGAACCGTACCCGAGAATGGCGATCGTCTTGTTCTTGAGCACCGACAAGTCGGCGTCATTGTCGTAGTAGGTCTTCGCAGGCATGAGGCGTTCGGACTCCTAGTGAGGCGAGAGGTGAGTGATTTAGCGAACTTTCCACTGACACAATTCGACGGCGCAATTCGACGGCGTAATTCGGCAGAGCGATCTGGCGGAGCAAGCGAGCAACGTTGCTAAGTAAGGATGTTCTTTAAGGGAGTTAGAGGGAGGAGTTCGGGGCGGAGTGTGGCGAGTCGGTCAGCGAGTCGATCAGCCGGCGCGAACGGGCAGGTCCTCTTCCACGGTGCTATCTTGCCCTGTGCGGACCAAGGCGACGCGGCCGGTGCGAACCAATTCGAGAATCCCGTATGGCCGCATCCGTTCGACGAACGCGTCGATCTTGCTCGCCCGCCCTGAAATCTCGATCATCATTTCCGTGTCGCCCACATCAACCACGCGGCCACGGAAGATATCAACCAGTTCCCGGATCTCGGTCCGTTTGCCGCCCGGAGGCGCCTTGACCTTGATGAGCATCAAGTCGCGTTCCACGTAATCCCGCGAGCTGATGTCTTCGACGCGGATTACCGTGACGATTTTTTCGAGTTGTTTGCGGACCTGTTCGGAAACCCGATCATCCCCGAGTACGACAAACGTCATCCGCGAAATGCCCGGCTCCTGAGTCTGGCCTACCGCCAGCGACTCGATGTTGTAGCCTCGCGAGGCGAGCATCCCCGAAATGTGAGCGAGCACGCCGGGCACGTTTTGCACAACGGCGGACAATAGATGACGCATGCGACCGGTTCCAACGGGACGAATGTTTCCTGGAAACGCCCGATATTAGCCCCGCCGCCGCTTGGCGGCAAGGCTCGCTGAGTAGTGGCTAGCCGCCGCCCGTGGTTCAGCATTGCCGCAGACTGGCGAAAGGCGACTTTCGGTTTTCGGCGACTGGCTGAAAGCTCGCAGTGCGGACGAACGGTTGGGTCAGGAGCGTTTCCGCGCGATCGCTCGCTGCATCGCTTGGCCCATGTCGGCCGGGCTATCGGCGACTTCGATTCCCGCGTCGCGGAGGGCGGCGACCTTTTCCGTGGCCGTCCCCTTACCACCGGAAATGATCGCGCCGGCGTGGCCCATGCGTTTACCGGGCGGAGCCGTCCGCCCCGCGATGAAGGCGGCGACCGGTTTCGTGACATGTTTTTTCACGAAAGCGGCCGCTTCTTCCTCCGCCGAGCCACCGATTTCGCCAATCATCATGATCGATTCGGTTTGAGGATCGGCTTCATAGCGCCGGAAAAGATCGATGTACGAAGTGCCGACGATCGGATCGCCGCCCAAGCCCACGCAGGTCGACTGCCCCAAGCCCAGATTGGTGGTTTGCCAAACCGCCTCGTACGTGAGCGTGCCACTGCGGCTCATGATGCCCACGGAGCCGGGTGTGTGGATATATCCGGGCATGATGCCGATTTTGCATTGTCCCGGGGTGATCACTCCGGGGCAGTTAGGTCCGACCAACACCGACTTGCTGGCTCGAACCTTTTCGTAAACGTGGACCATGTCGAGCACTGGCACGCCTTCGGTGATGGCGATGATCACTTCGATGCCAGCGTCAAGCGCCTCGAGGATGGCGTCGGCGGTGAAGGCGGGCGGAACGAAAATCATGGTGGCGTTGGCACCCGTCCTTTCGACGGCTTCGATGACCGTGTCGAAGACCGGGAGCCCCTGGACGGTCTCGCCGCCCTTGCCGGGCGTGACACCGCCGACCATTTGCGTGCCGTATTCTTTGCAGCCCTTCGTATGGAACTCGCCGACCTTGCCGGTGATTCCCTGGCAAATCACGCGCGTATTCTTGTCGACCAGAATGCTCATGGCTCGTTGACTCGCGGTTACAGAATGGCGGATTTCAGAATTGCGGAGGGAAAGCGATTAGCCGGCGGCGGCGACCGCGGCGACGACCTTTTTCGCCGCGTCGGTCAAGCCTTCGGCAGTGATGATATTCACGCCACTCTCGGCCAATAGTTTGCGGCCTTGTTCCACTTCGGTGCCTTCGAGCCGCACGACGAGCGGCACATTGAAGCCGACCGTGCGGTACGCCTCCAGCAATGCCTGGGCGATGGTCGTGCACCGCATGATGCCGCCGAAGATGTTGACCAAAACGCCTTTTACGTTGGCATCCGAAAGGAGGATGCGAAACGCCTCGGTCACTTGTTGGGCATTCGCCCCGCCGCCCACGTCGAGAAAATTCGCCGGCTGCCCGCCGTGCAGCTTGATGATGTCCATGGTGGACATCGCCAATCCGGCTCCGTTCACCAAGCAGCCGATGTTGCCTTCCAACTTGACATAGCTCAGTCCCGCGTTGCTAGCTCGCACCTCGGCCGGTTCTTCCTCGGCCAAATCGCGGAACTCCTGAACATCTTTATGTCGGAAGAGCGCGTTATCATCGAACGTCATTTTGGCGTCGAGCGCCACGAGTTGGCCGGCCTTGGTCACCACCAACGGGTTGATTTCCACCAAACTGGCGTCGTACTTGGTGAACACCGAGCACAACGTCTTCATGAACCGCTCGGCGCTGCGAACCGAATCCCCTTTGATTCCCAACTTTTGGCAGAGCTTCCGAACTTGGAAGCTATGCAGCCCGATTTGCGGGTGGAAGTGTTCCTTAAAAATCTTCTCAGGCGATTCCTCGGCGACCTTTTCGATCTCGACGCCGCCCTCGCTCGAAACCATCAACACGGGCATCGCGGCGGCTCGATCGAGCACAGCGCCGAGATACAGTTCGCGTCCGATGTCGCATCCCGCTTCCACGAGCACCCGGTTTACCGTTTGCCCCGCCGGTCCGGTTTGGATGGTGACCAGTTTGTTCCCGAGCAGCGCTTGAGCGACCGCCGCCGCTTCGTCCGCGGATCGCACCAACTGCACGCCCCGCTGGGCCGGATTACCGACGATCGTGCCTTTACCACGGCCGCCCGCGTGGATCTGCGCTTTGACGACCGCGAATGAGCCGCCTAGCTGATGGAAGGCGTCGGCGGCTTCTTGCGGAGTCGACGCGACACGGTTTTCCAAAACCGCGACGCCGTTGTCCCGAAAGATCCTCTTCGCCTGGAACTCATGAATTTTCATGGAAATGCCTTGGCTCGAACGGCAACCACCGCCTGGGGCCGCCTGTGGCTACTGGATCTAAAAGCGGGCGAATTATAGCGCACCCCGGGCACGATCGGATAGGGCGCCGCCGATGATCCGCTGCGCAATCAACTCGGGAGATTCCTCCTCCACCAACGGAACCGGTTGACATTCCCCCAAACCGCGGAACCAGGTTTCTTGACGCCGGGCGAATTGCCGCGTGCGAACTTGGACTCGGGTCATCGCCTCGGCCAGCGACAGCCGGCCATCGAGGTGCTCGAATGCTTCGCGATACCCTACGGCTTGCAGCGCCGTCCGCCCGAGTGTTCCGTAACGCGACCTCAATCCGGCCGCTTCATCGACGAGACCGGCCGCGAACATCTGCTCAACACGCGTCTCGATCCGCTGATGCAATCGATCGCGAGGCCAGCGCAGGGTGAACACGCGATTACCGCTGCCGCGGGCCGGTTCGTCGAAGTGGGTCTGCGAATGGCTCAAAGGCCGACCCGTGATGCGATTGACTTCCAGGGCGCGGATGATGCGACGTTTGTCATGCGGATGCAGCCGCGCCGCCGCCAACGGATCGACCTGCCGCAGCCGCTCGTGCAACGCTTCAATCCCGGTTTCCCGGATCTCGCGCTCGATCGATTCGCGGAAATCCCAGTCGGCGGCCGGCCCCTCGCTCAAGCCACGCAGCAGGGCCTTCAAGTACAACGGCGTGCCGCCCACGAAGAGCACTTGGCGGCCCCTGCCCCGCACATCCACGAGCGCCGCGTGAGCCGCCGCCAGATACTGGGAAATACTGAACTCTTGGTCCGGCGACGCCAAATCCAGCAGATGGTGTCGCACCTCCGCGCGTTCGGCCGCGGTCGGCTTGGCGGTGCCTATGTCCATGTCGCGATAGACGGCCATCGAATCCAGCGAGAGGATTTCAGCGTCCAACAACTTCGCCAGCGCGATCCCAATGCGAGTCTTGCCGCTCGCCGTCGGCCCCGTAAGAAACCAACTATCCGCCACCGGAGCAAATTCGCCCTCGACCATCGCCACTCCTCGACCATCGGTACCAGCCGCCGTCCCTTGCCACCGCCGCCTGCCGCCACTCGCGCCGGGCGCCACTCGCGCCGGGCGCCACTCGCGCCTGCCGCCACTCGCGCCTGCCGCCACTCGTGCCTGCCGCCACTCGCGCCGGGCGCCGCTTGCGTCGGTTGTCGCATGACCCGTTCGCTCGTAGTATAGCGACGCCGAGGTAACGGCAGCCGTCGGCGGCGGTGAGGCGGAAGGCTTTGATTCCATGCCGCCGGCCATCGCGGCGTTGCGGGTCGGAGTGTCGGCATCGCCGCGTTGACGCCGCGTCCCGCTTGATCGAAATCGCTCCCCATCCGGTCCGACTCCGAACGGATGAGCGATGG
>CAIXSC010001072.1 GCA_903921945.1 uncultured Planctomycetaceae bacterium | reverse complement strand
TGCGACGAGCACGCCACATTCGCGGATTTTTGCCAATTAACGGACTTGGATGGCGCCGATGAGATACTTAAGGCTGGAAACCAGATGGAACTGATCCTGGCCGAAGAAGCGAAAAACGAGTCCCGACCCAGAATTCGCGCCGACAGGCCCGCACGACGGATCGAAGGACCGCACCCGGTCGAACGCGAATAGGGACAACAGGCTTGAAGCGAGCGATCGCGACAAGCGAAGAAAACTCAATGAGTGAGTAAACGGAGAGTTTGTAATGAAGGTCTTCACCACTGGACAGGTCGCGAAGATCTGTAAAGTAGCCCCGCGAACGGTGAGCAAGTGGTTCGATTCGGGCCGCCTCAAGGGCTACCGGATTCCCGGTTCCCAAGACCGGCGGATCCCGCGGGAATACTTGATCCGGTTCCTCAAGGAACACGGAATGCCGCTGGGGGATCTTGAAGATGAGGCTATGGCCAAAGTGCTGATCGTGGCACAAGACCAAGTGCTCATCGAGAACCTCAAGCGGGAACTGCCGCTGGAACGGTCGTTCAAAGTCGCAGTCGCGGCAAGCGGATTCGAAGCCGGCATCCAAGCCGAAAGCTTCCATCCGGATTGCATCATCTGCGATTTTTCAATCGGTAAAGTCGAATCGCTGCAGATTTGCCAAAACCTGCGTCGCAATCCCGACTTCGCCGAGACAATTCTGATCGCGTTGTTGCCGGACGATGGCAGTCCGCTCAGCTACGACCGGTCGAGCATCAACGAAACGTTTAAGAAGCCTTTCGACGCCAAACTACTGGCGGAACGGCTTCGAACCCTGATCGGCGCGAAAAAGGAATTGGTCTAATTCCCTTCGCGGTACGCGGTCCTGAAACCGGCGCGGAAGACCCCGCGCCGGCGCTTATACGCCCGTGAAGGGCGACCCAGTTCGCTGAAAAAGGGACTTCGAAGCTCGTCATGGGCTGCGGGGTCCCTTTTTTCGTTTTCTCCTCGAAACAAACCCGCCACTGCCAATGCGGACAACCCGCCACTCCGAACTATCACCTGGATCGAGCCCAGACTCGCGATACTCTTAGCACGACTTGGTTCGCCTCGCCCCGCATGCCATTCACGGATGGGCTCGACCCAGCAAACCAGGGCCGAGTTACTTGTGATAGCCCAACGAGAGAATCACTTGGAGCATCTCCTCGTGGTCGATGAAGCGGCGATGGTTCGCGATCTTGTAGTTGTCGATCGCCAACGCTAACTCGCGAGCCGCTGGACTCAGCTTGTCGTAGCTGCCACCGAATTGACGACGCTCCTCGTTCGCTGGCGAGTTGTTCGCCGCCGCGTTGCGACGGTCCGTCAATCCGTCCAGCGTCTCTCGTGAAGCTTCATTCATGGCGACCCGTTCCTCGTGCATCCGCACTGACAAACCCGTATCCGACCGGGCCTCTCGAAAACCGCCCAGTCACCGCAGGCTTGGACATAGCCCATACGGTAGGGTAGTTTGCGTCAACGGTCCGTCAACCGAATATTCTCCAGGCAGCGGCTAGACTGCGGCCAGCAGGACCGATCTTTGCCGTTTCCGCCGGAGTTTCCGTTGCGGTTTCCGTGCGTGGCATCTACATTTCCTCACTGGAGAGCGTGGCGACTTCCATCCGAACTTAACGCTATGACCCACGTTAGCTTCCGATCCACTGCCGTAGTACGGTGCGCCACGTCGCTGGCGGGGGTGGTTCGCGCCGCTGCCGCCCATGTTGCGGGTGGCCGGTTTGTGGTTCTGTGGGTGGGGCTATCGACGGCGATCGCGGTGTTCACCGCCCTCGACACTTCCCAAGCTCATGCAGGGTGTGGCAGCTACATCCATTTTCGTGGATCGCGAATGGCCGGCGTCGACTCCGATCGGGGCCATGCACGGCCGGCTGCCGAGCTTTCCCGCCATCGAGTCTCGGAAAGCAATTCCTGGTTTTGGGTCGCCATGGGAAATCTGCTGGGCGGCAGGCACTCGACGCCCACCGAATCGCCGGATTGCCCTTGTCGCGGCCCTGCCTGTCAGAGACAGCCGCAACTGCCGACCGTCCCCGTTGTTACCTTAGTCGGGTGGGGAACCACCGAGGCGCTCGTTCCCGCTGAGCGAACCATGGAATCGCCGACCATTGGACGCTGCGGCTTCGGCTTCGAGATCGCTCAAGCCATCAACCGGCCTTCGGCCATCTTCCGACCGCCGCGTTAGGCCACGCTGCGGGGTTTCGTGCTCAGGCATGGCATCTCCGAGGCATCGCAGAGCGTTCGATGTAGGCCAGGCGTTGTTTCGTCGTCGCCCAGTGATGGGGCGGAACGACGTTGCGGCCTGAACTTCCAGCGAACGTGACGCGCTCCAACGCACTCGGCGTAGTCCGCCCGATCGCGTCTTCACCCGCATTCTCTAGGGGTGTCTTCCCCACGCGTTGTCCTCATTGGCGGGCTGGTTCGCAATTCCGCTCGCCGCCATCGGTCGATCATGTCGCGTTTGCGGATTGAGTCGGTTCGCCGACTCGGAATGATTCCCGCGCGCCGTGCGGCCACTGTTCCCGACGGGGCGTCTTCCTGTTCGCGTTCTCCATTCATTCGCGATCATCAAAGGTTCTCATTCATGCTAGGCTTCGATCTAGTGGTTCCCGCGTCCGGCCATCGCCGTTCGCGCGGCCGGCACTTGTCCGGTTTCACGCTCGTGGAGTTGCTGGTGGTCATTGCGATCATCGGCGTGCTTGTCGCGTTGCTGCTTCCCGCCGTCCAGGCGGCCCGCGAGAGCGCGCGGCGAACGCAGTGTACGAACAACCTGAAGCAACTCGCGCTCGGTTGCCACAACTACCACGACACTCACAACGCGTTGCCCTACGCGTATCAGCAGAACATCTCGCATTTGGCACGCCTTCTGCCCTACATCGAACAGTCGGCGTTGCACGACCGCGTGAACTATTCGCTGCCGTTCACCGACCCGTCGAACGCTTTCGTGTCGATGGCGAATGTCTCGGGATTCGTATGCCCCTCCGACCCGAATATGCTTCCGCCTGGCCTTGGCGGGACCAACAACTATTACGCCAACATGGGAAGCAACATCGTCAACTCCGCGCCGGCCACGGCGTCGGGCGGTGTGAACTTTGGCATGGCGGACCAGAACGGCGCGTTCTCCGCGAGCGTCGCGGTGCGTTTCGCGGACATACTCGATGGCACGAGCAATACGGCACTCATGTCCGAACGGCCGCGTGGCGACGGGAGCAATGGCATCAGCACGCCACTGTCCGATACCTACCAGCCCGGAACCTATCCAGCCACGGCCGACCAAGCGATGGCCGATTGCATGGCCGTCAACACGGCCGATCTGAGCAAGCAGGGATTCTCCAATGTCGGCGTGCCGTGGCTCCGTCCATACCATTCGACGACCGCCTATTTTCACGTGCTGCCTCCCAATCACCGGTCGTGCATGTTCCCGCCGCAGCGGATCGCCACCTCAGCCGGCAGCCGGCATCCGGGTGGAGTCATGGTCGGCATGGCTGACGGCGGCGTGCGGTTCGTCAGTCGCACGATCAACGTGACGACCTGGCGCGCGGTTGGCAGCCGAGACGGTGGCGAGGTGAACCATGGGTTCTAACCGTTGTCTGCCCTTCCCGTGTCCACAACAGACCATCGCCGTCGCCAGCCACTGGCGACGGTCCTGCGGGATCGGCGCCAAACGCGGCGCCGCGCTCGGCATGTCGTTGGTTCTATGGCTCGCCGGTTGCGGCCCTCGCGGAGCCACCGATTTGTCGCTCGACAAAGCACTCGCGCGCGCATCGCTCACGCGTTTCCTCGATGCGTGGCGTGACGGCCAGAAGAGCGACCAACTCGCTTCCGCTCAACCTCCGGTCATCGGCCGCGATCCGGCCTGGTCGGACGGCCAGGATTTGCTCGCCTACGAACTGCTCGGCGAAACCGATGACGGCGCCAATTTGCACGCGCGGGTCAAACTCAAGCTGGGCCGAAAGAACAGCGACGTTGGCCCTGCGAATCTGGCCACCCAGGAAGTTACCTACCTGGTCGGCACCAGCCCCGTCATCACCATTTTTCGCGACGAATAGATCAAGCCTTCGACCAAGCGTCGCTGACCCACATTCCGCTCACCAAGGCCTTCCCAATCATGTCGAACGCCGCCATTCGCGCCCGCCGGTCCGCGCTCGCCACGCCACGTAGGCTCTTCGCGATCGTCGCGAGTAGCACGCTGGCTGTGACCATGTCCACGACACCAGTGGCTTCGGAACAAGCGTCTCAAAAGCAAGCGTCCCCGGAGCAAGCGTCATCCAAGCGTAAGCCTGGCGACAGCAACCCTGCTGAACGTACGCCTGACAAACAGCAACCGCCTGCTGAACGCGCGCGTGCTGAACAGCCGTCTGACAAACAGCAACCGCCTGCTGAACGCGCGCCTGCTGAACAGCCGCCTGCCGAACTGGCTAACGCCGAGGCGAATGGCGAACCGCGACCGGTGCCGCTCACTCGACCGGAAATGAAGCAACGGCTTGAGGAAATCAAGCAACGGACACCGCGTTTGCCCCTGCCAGACATCACGGAGACGGAGCGCGCGGCATTGGCCGAGCGTGGTGTGACTTACGAGAATCGACTGCGATACCACTACCTTCCCCCGCTACCCGCCTCGCTGGCTGGATCTTGGCGTTGGAGCGGTTCGGGGTTCGCTGGCGGGAGTCGCGATGCCGACCCCGACATGCGGCTCGACTACGCGTTCAAGACGCGGCTCTTTTGGATCGTCTCGCGCACGAACAACTGCCAGTATTGCTTGGGCCACCAAGAGTCGAAACTGTTGGCGGCCGGCATGTCCGAAGACCAGATCGCGGCGTTGGACAGCGAATGGTCGCTATTCCCCGCCCGCGAACAAGCGGCTTTCGCGTATTCGCGGAAACTCACCTACACGCCGCACTGGCTGTCGGACGCCGACTTCGCCGCGCTCGCGCCCCATTTCACACCGTTGGAAATCCTGGAGATGACGTTGTCCATCGCCGGCAATAATGCCATCAACCGCTGGAAAGAAGGCGCCGGAGTGCCGCAATCTTCGGATGGGGGAAACTTCGGACGAACCGGGCCCAATCCGGCAAACAGTCCTCGAGTGACCGAGCACCATTCGTATCTGACTCCTACCAGCAGCAAGTACGCGGCCCAACTCTCGCGGGTCGCGCCGATCGCGAACGATCCCCGGACGGGGACGCCGACAACCCGAGCGCCGTTCCGCCGCGATCCGCCGGAGACGCGAGCGGTGGTCGAGGAAGCGTTGCGCGCCGCCGTGACGCGCAAATCGCGTTTGCCGCTCGCGGATGAATCAGCCGCTCGCGGTGTCTTGCCGCCCGAATGGAAGGGGGATGTCGCATTGTTGCCGGGACAGCCAACCGGGCAGCGATCAGCGCCGCCATCAGAGCTTGTATCCGGGCCATTGCCGGGATGGATTCGGTTGCTCGCAAGCTTTCCGCGCTCGGCCCCGTCGCGGATTCTGGCCGTGCGGATGCTGGAATCGGAGGGCGATCTCCCGGCAGCGCTCAAGGCGAAAACCGCTTGGATCGTCGCGCGTCAAGATCGCGCGTGGTATGCGGCTGGCGAAGCGCGTGCGGCCTTGTGTCGCCAGGGACTTACCGACGACGCGATCTTTTCGCTCGACGACAATGCGACTCCGGTCGAACGATCGCTGTTCCGAGTCGCGCGAAAGCTAGCGGCGTCACCCGTGGTGCTCACCGACGCCGATGTCGCGGACGCTGTGAAACTGGCGGGGCCGCGAATCGTGACTCAGTTCATTCAGTACGTCACCCACCGCGCCTCGTTCCAGCGAGTCACGGAAGCGGCGCACTTGCCGCTCGAAGCATCCTGGGCGAAATAACTCGCCGCGAAACTGGCTGCCCGACGGCCCGGAACCCGAGCGGGGACCGGGCCGCTGGCTTGGGCTACTTGCCGACCGCTTCGACGATCAACTCTTCGACCTCTGGAGCCCAGATGGTCGGCAGGCCGTAGTACACCATCGCGCCGGCGCCTTCATAGCCGCCTTCGGTGAGCACGCGGCGCGAGGGAATGTAGGCCATCACGTCATTCGCGTATCCCATGACCCAGGTCCGCGTGCCGCGCCGCTCGTGTTTCAATCTCACGGCGTAGTCCACGACGACTTCGCCGCCCAGGAACACCCATTGGATTTCACCGCCAAGCTTCCATTCGCCGACCGGATACGGGTAGGTTTGGGAGAGCGGCCGCCCAGCGTCGATCTCGCGAAGAAACATCTTGGCCCGCGCCGACAGGAATGAATCCTTGGACTTGGCGTCTTGCTCGATTTGCTCGCGGCTGGGCAGTTTGTCGAGCGGCAAGGGCAGCTCGCGATAGGTGGCTTCGATTCGCGGCGCAAGCGAGCTCATCGGCGAGGTCAACACGTCGTCGACCGCCGCCGCCAAGCGTTTGCCATAGGCCTGGGCGAGCTCGACGGTGCGGCGTGGAAGCGGGTTTTGGTCGGCGCCGCAGCCCGCCCAGAACATGGCAACCGCTTCGGGATACAGCCGCTCCAATTCGGTCTGAGCGAACCCCGGATAATCGGCGCACCATTGGTAGAAGCCGAGCACCGTCGCATGGCAGGCGTAGCCGAAGACGATTGTCCGCAGTTTTCCCGTCATCGGTTCGCGCACCGCAAGCACCGGCACGTCGTGATCGACGGGCCCGTTGAGTTTGCCCTGGCTTCGCACGGCGGGCACTTCGGCCTCCTTGTTCGTTCGGCGGTTGACCGCGAACGTGGTCCGGCCATTTCCCCAGCGAACGTCCGCCGGCGCCAGCGCGGCGATCGCTTCGCCCACCAACGCGACCACTTGATCCTCCAGCTTCTTGGCATAGGCGAGGATTTTCGCCTGCTCGGCTTCGGGCACTCGTTCAAAGTGCATCGGCCGCAGGTTGAAGCCAACGACCGGTCCGCAGTGGGTGTGCGACGTGCTGATCGCCACCTGTTCGCGTTTCAATTGATGGGTTTGCTCGAGACGCTTGGTAATCGCCGCCGTCAATGTTCGGTCGATGCCGACCAAATCGAGCGTCACCAGCGCCGCGCGCGTCCCCCGGGCGTCCTCGAGCACCAGCGCTTTGGCGTACAGATCGCTTGTGGTGCCTTCCGCGACATGGTCGCGTCCACCGTAGCCGGCCATCCACATCGGCAGCTCTGGCGTGATCTTGATCCGCGCGGAGCCTGCTCGCCATGTTTCAGCCGCCGCCGCCTCGTTCTGTGGCGGCGACAATAGCATGAGCGACAACCCTAACGCGGTGGCAATCCACGCGAGGACGCGTGGCATTCCGCCGGATGTCGAGCAGCGACGCAGCGAACCGATTTCAGCACGCATCCCGTGTCTCCCAGGCAACCTTTCCCAAGGTGGAACTCAACGAAGGCCGCATGATGCGCGGTTCCGTAGGGCGAACGCAAGTGAGTCGAGAGCCGGCCATCGCCAAAATCGCGTTGTAGCGGCCGGGGCCGGGCGGGCCGGTCGATCGATTCCACGTCACCATCGCCATGCTCATTTTGCCGAGCCGCCTTCAGCGCCGGTTCGATTTCAGACTCGCGGTCAGGTAGACTGCAAGCGGGTAGGGATTCCACGGTTACAGGGTTCGCACGGTCTCGAAGGCGGGTTTGTTCACGGTCCCATTTAAGGAGCGATTTCCATGCGTGAGACACCGGTGAACGGATCGCGAGAGCTGGAATCGACGTCCCGAATCGCGCGTCTGCGGCCTTCACGACGGGAATGGCTGCGGATGGGGTCGGTGGGCGCTGCGGGGCTGACCCTACCGGCGTTGTTATGGGCCGATGAAAACCGCCTTCCGGTTGTCGCCCCGCGCGCCGATGCGTGCATCATCATTCATCTCAACGGCGGCCCCAGTCATTTGGACATGTGGGATATGAAGCCGGACGCGCCGGCGGAAGTCCGGGGCGAATTCAAACCGATTGCTTCGTCGCTACCCGGCTTGATGGTCTCCGAGCATCTGCCGCGGATGGCGACGCGAATGCATCGCTGCGCCTTGGTTCGCTCGATGCAT
The DNA here is from genome assembly GCA_903921945.1 of uncultured Planctomycetaceae bacterium. GTDB lineage: Bacteria > Planctomycetota > Planctomycetia > Pirellulales > Pirellulaceae > CAIXSC01. The sequence goes on along the minus strand of CAIXSC010001072.1, from coordinate 1,263 downwards.
CATTCCGTGAACAACGCCCACGCGGCCGCGGTCTATGTCTCGCTGACCGGCCATGATCGCGGCGAACAGGGAGGCGGCACGAAACCGACAGACAACCCCACGCCGGGCTCGGTGCTGTCTCTCGTGCGGCCGCCGCCCGTCGACGCGATTCCCCATGCCGCCCTGCCGTACATGACGAAAGAAGGAGCGGGCGGTCCGCCGCAACCGGGATTCTTCGGCGGTTGGCTGGGCCGATCCGCCGACCCGCTTTGGATCCTTCGCGATCCGAACGCGAGCGATTTTTCGATTCCCGAGTTCACATTGCGGGGCGACGTGCCCTCGGAACGCTTGGCGGGCCGTGGCGGATTGCTTGGCGATCTCAACCGCCAATTGGATGCCGCTCGCGGAGCCGCTGGTCCGATCGCGATGAACCGTTTTCAACAGCGGGCGCTGGATGTGCTGACCAGTTCCACGACCCAAGCCGCGCTGCGGCTCGATCGCGAACCGGCGGCGCTACGCGATGCTTACGGCCGCAACATTTACGGTCAAAGCGTGTTGCTGGCGCGGCGAATGATCGAGGCGGGCACGCGATTGGTCACCGTTTCCTGGGCCCCTGACGCGAACGCCACATGGGACACGCATGGCGGCAACTTCAAGAAACTGAAGAACACTTTGCTGCCGCAATTCGACGCCGCCTGTTCCGCGCTGATCGATGACTTGAGCACTCGCGGGATGCTCGAACGCACCGTCATCGCGGTGCTCGGCGATTTTGGCCGCACGCCCAAGATCAATGGCAACGATGGCGGCCGCGACCACTGGAATTTCTGCTATTCGATTCTGTTCGCGGGTGGCGGTTTCAAGCCGGGATTGGTGTATGGCGCCAGCGACCGCACAGGCGCTTTCCCGGCCGACCGCCCCGTGACTCCCGGACAGTCGATCGCCACGCTCTACCAGGCACTCGGAGTGGACTACCGCCGGCAGTTGCTGGATTCGCTACAGCGGCCGCACCGGATCGTTCCGGTCGGCGACGCCCTGCCCGACTTGCTCAACGGATAGCCCGAACTTGTTTGGGTGTTTCCGGGCTTACCCGGTCTGTTTTCGAGGAGATCGCCCGTCCATGAGACCGGACTGGAGCGTGTTTCTCTGTTGTACGACGGACATCTTGTCCGTCGTCCGCCCCGTAGCACGCGATAGAGCTGACAAGCGCATTCGCCACTCTGAGCATCGACCACAGAACTCAGTTCGAGCAACCACGAAGGACACGAAGAGCACGAAGACTGAAAG
>CAIXSC010001071.1 GCA_903921945.1 uncultured Planctomycetaceae bacterium | reverse complement strand
CCGCGGCACACAAACATGTCGCGGCGGGCCGTGGATCGAGATCGATCGCCTTAAACGCTATTTAGCACTTTCAGTGATTCTATCCTGGCGTGTGTTTTATCTTGCGCGGCTGGGTCGAGAGTTCCCTAACATAGATTGCGAAGCCGTGTTCGAGCCCTCGGAATGGAAGGCCGTCTATCAAGTCGCACAGTGGCGCCCCCAAGAAGGCGCCGAAACTGCGGGAGATGGTGCGGGTGGTGGCTCAACTGGGTGGCTATGTGAACCGTCCGCATTCCAACGAACCGGGAGCCGAAACGATCTGGAAGGGGCTGCAACGCATGCATGACATGGCCGTATGCTGGGACCTGTTTGGGCCTGCACATCGCTGATAGCCCAAAAACTTCGGTCCTTCTCGGTTTCCTATGGGTCGCCATTGAAGGAGTCGCAGGGTGCGGCTATCGCCGCAGGATTTTCGGAGGCATGACGTAGGTGTCCAAGTATGCATTAGCAGTGAGGCCCGTGGCTGCGTAGATTATTGGAATCAGGAGAAACGGAGTTGGGCGCTGCGGGTATGCAACCCAACGAGGGATTTCCTCGTCGCGGGTGCGCCAAAGTGCATCCGGCCGCTGGCGGAGTTACTTCGCCAACGGTTGCTTTTTAAAAGACCGTTGGACACCTGCGTGATGCCTCCGAAAATCCCGCACCGCAAGCCGCGCCGGATGGCGCCGTGGCTCGGAAGTTGGGCGAGGACATCGACACTCGCAAACCGCTGGCGGAACTTCTGGCGTGACGGGACGCGAACCATGGGATGGTTTCACTTTGACCTTTCCGGTTGACTGGAGAATTTTTGCATGATCATGCGAAACCGATTTAAGCGTATGCTCGTGATTGTTTATGTCCTGGCCGTTTGGCAAAACACCGGCAACGCCCAGTCGAACAACGTCGACAGAATCACAGATAGCCCTGGGATGAAGCTCGCGTACCTTTCGCCGGGCAGGTTCACGACGGGCTCGCCCAAGTCGGAGCCAGGCCGCGAATCGTCGGAAACTCCAGTGGGTCAGTTCACGGCGCATGGCCTCGGTCTGTTCAACATGTACGGCAATGTGTGGGAGTGGTGCGAAGATCGGTACGCACCGAACGGCGATTCGAATCAGAAGCCAGTCGATCCGACCGGGCCGGCGACTGGCAACGCCAAGGTCCAACGCGGCGGATGGTCGAGCGACTTCAAGCGTCTGCATTCCGCCAGCCGAGTCGGCCGCGATGCGGGCCCCTCTCACGGTTATTACCAGGGATTCCGCGTGGCGTTCGATCCGCAGGCTTCCGACGAGCGTGCCGCGAAATCCAATCCCCGAGTCATCACCGCTCGTGATGCCCGGCTCGACAACGAGTTCGAATACCTTGTCTTCGATCTTGGGAAGGGCGTCGAGTTGCGGATGGTCAAGGTGAAGGCCCAAGGGCAAACCTTTCGCATCGGCTCGTCGAAGCCGGAACAAGAGGCGGTGAACGCGAAGTATTTCAATGGCAAGCAACAGGCGAAGCTCGCGATGGAAGATGAGCACGCCGTGACGCTCACGGATGATTTCTATCTGGGGCAGTTCGAAGTGACGCGCGGGCAGTTCCGACGCTTCGTGGAGGAGACAGGCTATCAGACGATTCCGGAACTCACCGACGGCGGCAAGGGCTGGGACGCGAAAGAGCAGAAGTTTGTCGGTGCCGACAAGCGGTTTAGCTGGCGCGACACGGGCCTCGACTTTCAAACCGACGACTATCCGGTGGTCAATGTGGCGGTCGACGACGCGCGCGAGTTCTGCAAGTGGCTACGAAAGCAATGCGATGGTCGCGTCACAATTCGCGAGGTCCGGTTGCCCGGCGAGGCCGAGTGGGAATTCGCGTGCCGAGCCGGCAGCCAATCGCGATTTCATTTCGGCGATGACGACGAGCGGCTCGTTGAATTCGCGAACGTGGCGGACGCCGCCGCCCGCGAGAAGAAGTTGGCCCCGGTGACACTCGCCGGCAATGACGGTTTTCCCTTTTCGGCTCCCGTCGGCAGGTTCAAGCCGAATCGGTTGGGGCTATACGACATGCACGGCAACGTTTGGGAGTTTTGCGAAGGCTACTACGGCAAGTACTCCGCCCTGCCCAAAGAACGTAACGCACTCCAGACCGTGCAGCAGGGAGAGGGTCGCCCCGTGATGCGCGGCGGCGCGTGGCATCTGACGGGAAGCGATTGTCGCTGCGCCAACCGCTTCATCGTTGGCTCGACCGGGCGATACGCCACGGGCGGATTTCGTGTTATTTGCATGCCGTAGTTCGAATCGGATGGTCATCGGCGAGTAACTCGGCGGGCGCCAGACTTGGCCCAGCCGCCCGTTCGAGTTGCCGAAGCGGTTGAGTCGCACGCTTGGTTTGTCCATCAGCGATAGCTGGAAGCTGCGACTCCCGCGGTGCGACCTGCCCAGGTACGCGCCGTGGGTGTGCGACATGGAGCACTACTGGGACGTCGTGGCCGGCGCCACCGTCGCCTTGCCTCCGGCCACACAGACGCTTTCGATCTTGCATTCTTGCAATGTCGCACGGTCGAACACCGGTTCGATTTCCAACAAGTGCGGGATGCTGGGATCGAGACCGCGAGCGACTTCGTAGAGCAGGAATCCGTTGCCGTTCTTCCAGAGATTGCCGGTATACAGGTCGGAGTCTTTGTCCTGCCCCCACTTGCCGGTGACCGGTTTGCCGTCGAGTTTGACACGGAACTTCCCGGAGTCGGCGGTGCATTCGCCGAAGAGCAGGATCGCCGTCGCCTCCACTTTCAGCCGCAGTGGTTGCGTAGACTGTAGCTCCTGGCCCGGCATTCCCTTCGCGTCGAGTTTTCGGTTCCGCGCCACGACCAAGTCGTCGAGCCAGCGCGACATCAGCCAGTCGTGGTTGACCGAAGTGAGATTGGGGCGGCCCTTGCTCCACCCGTCGGGCAAGGCGGTCAAATCAGACAGACGGAAGCGGCGTTGGGTCAGGTAGGTGCTGGCGTGGAGCGGCCGCGCCGGCACCGTCGGTTCCAACTTGGCTTTGACAGCAGCTTGATAACCGTCCCAGGCGGCCGCGGCGAACTCGCGGTAACCGGGATCGTGCGGGTGAACGCCGTCGGTCACCCACAAGTCATTCAGCTGGAACTTTCCTTGATCGACCGCTTGGCAGATGTGGGTCACGGCGTCGCCCCAGCCGTTGCCGTAGGTCTCTGCCAAAGTCCGGTGAGCCAGCCGGCGTTTCATGGTCGGCAGCTTGGCGGTCTCGATGTCCCACTGGAACGGAAACGCGACCTGCACGACCGGAATGCGCGTCGTGGCGAGTCGGCGCAGAATCGATTCGTAGGACGCGAGCGTCTCGGGGTCATCCGAGTAAATCCCGTCATTCGCGGTGAAGTCCACGAACACGAGGTCGGGGTGATGCGCGAGCACATCGCGTTCGAGCCGGAACACCCCGAGTTGCGAGTTGGTGCCGCCGATCGCCGCGTCGCGGAAACGGAAGCGCGCCGCCGGATAGTGCTGCTCGAAGCGGTCGCGCATCACGGCTCGATACGAGGTCTCGACCGGATCGGAAGCATTAGCGCCCCACGTCAAAGACGCGCCGAAGAAGACGACGTTCAGTCGCTCGCCCGCCTTGGCCCGAGCATCGAAAGCGGCAAACGATCCGCGTTTGGGTTCCGCGGGCTGAGCCGTGCTATGCAACATGACATAGCACAAAAGAAAGATCCCTGTCCGAAGGCCAAGCATCACGGGCTCCTGCATAGGGCGCGGCTGAGCCGCATTCAAAGTAGGACGGTCCCTTCCGGAGTGTCCAGGCCTCCCGGAGTGTCCAGGCCTCCCGGAATGTCTAGGCCGTCCGGTTTGTCTAGGGCGTCCGGAGTGCCGACGCCCCGGATGGGGCTTCGTACAAAATCGTTGTCAATAGTCCGCAATACTACCGTCCTTGTGTTTTAGTATGGGCCAGCGGTATTGATTCTTGGGATCGGCGGCGACCTTGGCCAACTCGGCCTCATTCACCTCCACACCGAGACCCGGCCCTTGCGGCAGCGAGGCGTAACCGTCGGCGTCGACTTCCCAGTTCTTCCTGGCCACCTCATGCGGCATGATGTGTCCGTCGGTGTAGGCCTCTTGAATCAGGAACAGCGGAGTCGCGGCGGCCGCGTGCAAGCTGGCGGTCAGCCCCAGGAAGCTCATCGTGCAGTGCGGTGCGAGCGGCACGTGATAGGCCTCGGCCAGCGTCGCGATCTTGCGCATCTGGCTGATGCCGCCCGTGTGTCCGCAGTCGGGTTGTAGGATGTCGATACAGCGTTCGTGCAGGTAAGGGAGCATCTCCCAGATGGTTCGGTCGCGCTCGCCGGTCGCCAGCGGGATGCGGATCTGCTCTTTGAGCCGCTTGAAGACTTCGATGTTTCCCGGCACCGCGACCTCTTCCAGGAAGAGGATGTCGTAGGACTGGATCGCGCCGGCCAATTGAATCAGGATCGGCGGAGGCAGGCAGCAGTGGGCGTCGAAAATCATCACGCCATCGGGGCCGACCTTCTTGCGACCGTCCGCGATGCGTTCGACGAGAGCCGCGATTTCCTTCGGCGTGCCCGCAAAGGGATAGGGGCCGCCCGGAGCCTGCTTGTACGCCTTCGCGTTGGGATAGCAGCGAATCTTGTCGCGGCAAGGTCCGCCGAGCAGCCGATAGACCGGCACGCCCCACAGTTTGCCCGTGATGTCCCACAGGGCCATGTCGATCGCGCTCAGGCAATGCACCATGAACGGCCCGCCACGCATGTCGCGATGCGAGCGATAGATCTTCTGCCACAGGTATTCGATCCGCGTCGGGTTCTCGTCCTTGAGCAACTCGAACAGCGACGTAACCAGCGTGGCGGCGACCTTCGGTTCGAGCCCGGTGATCTCGCCGTAGCCGGTCACGCCATGGTTGGTCTCGATCTTGACGTACACCTTGGACCCGCCGGGTAGCGGCGTGACCCGGTTGATTTTGATCGTGGTCGTGCGATCGGCCACCGCTTCGCCAGGGTTGTTCTGCCCGCTGGCGACATCGGCCAGGAGGGCCAGTCCGGTCGAGGCGAGGAGCGCGCGGCGAGAAACACTGGGTCAGTGAATGAAGACGTGGTGGCAAACCCAGACCTAGTTGCCAGCAAATATGCCTTATTATCCGCGGCATGGTATTGGAATTCTCGCTCATTAAATGCCTCTGCCGATAAAGGTGCAACCGATGCGGTTGTTACTGAAATCACTAAAAAAGTCAATGGCGGTACGATTGGTTTAGCAGACCGTATT
>CAIXSC010001070.1 GCA_903921945.1 uncultured Planctomycetaceae bacterium | reverse complement strand
TCCCAGCGATGCCGCAACCGTCAACAACGCCGAACGCAAAGACGACGGTGAAGAGGACCGCCCCACCGACCGTTTCAGCGACAGTCCCACTGACAGCCCCACCGACAGCCCCACCGACAGCCCCACCGACAGCCCCACCGACAGCCCCACCGACCGTTTCACCAACCGCCGCGCCCGTTGCCAAACCGAATGAGGGCGTCGCCTCGCGCGCCGTCGTGACGTCCGTGCAGCCGCCCAGGGCGTCGCCCGGCAAACCCGTGGCGGCCACCGCCGCGCCGTCGGAGCTTTCCGTCACCGCCAGCCAGGCGGACACCATCGCGAAACTCCAGGCGATGTTGAATCCCAATCAGCCGTTCGGTGGCGGCGTGAATAGCTCGTGGTTCGTTCCGGCCCCGAACGCGTGGCGTACGCGTTTCGATCGACTGGAACGCTACATGTTGTCGCGGGAAACGGTCGAGGTGAAGCGGCCGTTGATCGAGCACCGGTCGGACTTGCTCCGGCTGTACTATTTGTTGGACTTGACGGAGTCCACTGCGCAATCCCAACCCGTGATCTTCTTTTACCAGCGTCATCGGCCTAATCCGACGGCGAATTGGGGACCGTTTCAGCCGATATCGCTGGACCGGAGTTCGCTCGAGCGCTGGGATGATCCGGCCGACCGCGAACTGCTCCCGATGCTGCTCGGGACCGAGCTGCCCGTGGCCGACTTCGCGTACGAATCCGAATACTTGCCGAGCCGGCGACTCATGCCGCGGCGGTTCGGCGCATCGCTGCCCAAGATGCTCGCCTCCGTCTTGCTCCCCAAAATGTGCGCGACGGGCCGCCTCCTGTCGTTGGTCTCCACTCGCCGTCCCGAACTGTTCGCATCCGCCACGACGCTCATGTGGGACGGGGACGAACCGTACCAAGTGAAGCTGCGGATCAAACCTGACAAAGGCGGTCAATGCTGGGACATGCGAGTGGAGGCGTATCGCGGCGACTCCCAGTTGCCCGCGCATCACGCCACCTTGATTGGCGACGGCGGGCTGGCGGTTGTGGGCAATCGGATCATCTCCGTCGCCCATGACGGGGCGTATCAGCTCTGCCGAGTGCTCGGTTTCGAACCGATTCGCATTCCGTTCGCCGAAAGCACGCAGTTCATGGTCGAATGCCTCCGCTATCCGGAGGTGGCCAGTCAATTGCCGCCCGAGTTGCAGTGGGAACAGGAAGAACTCGTGCCCGTCTGCCAAGCCATTATCTCGTCGTCCTCTTCCCAACGCGGCCGCAAACCGATGCTGTCGGTGACCCTCCAGTGCCGTTACGGTGAGAACGTCTACCGGCCAGGGTGCGGCCGTGCGGTGTTCGCCTCGCCGGAAAACCGCAAGGTGCTGCGCCGCAATCTGAATCTGGAAGAGGAACTCGCGACCCGCTTGGAAACCGAGCCGGGCTTCTCCGAAGTGGCGCGGCCGAGCCTGGACGAGTCTTGGATTTACCAATGCGAGGCTCGCTTGCTGGAGCGGCTCACGTCCTCGGCCCTGAAACTCGGATGGCAGGTCATTGCCCATGGGAACCTGGTTCGGCGTTCGACCGGCGCCAGTCTCAGCGTCAAATCCGAGATCGACTGGTTCGAACTGCACGGCAAGCTGGATTTCGATGGGGAATCGGTCGAGCTGCCCGCGGTGCTGTCGGCCATTCGCCGCGGCGATGGCTTCGTGACGCTGGGAGACGGCACCACCGGCATGTTGCCGATGGAATGGCTCGCCAAATTCGGACCGATCGCCGAGTTGGCGGAGCGTGGCGAGGAAGAGGAGGGGCTGAAGTTCCTGCCATCCCAGGCGTTGCTGCTCGATTCGCTGCTGGAATCGGCCGCGGCGGACGAGGTGGGGATCGACGAGCGGTTTGCCGAGTGGCGGGAAAGTCTGCGCTCGTTTCGAGGCTTCGCCCCGAAAGCCGCTCCAGCCGGCTTTCAAGGCAGCCTGCGAGCGTATCAGGAAACGGGACTGGGCTGGATGCACGGCTTGCGGGAACTCAGCCTCGGCGGCTGCCTCGCGGATGACATGGGGCTCGGCAAGACCGTCCAGGTGCTCGCATTGCTCGAGTCCCGGCGGCAAGCGATGGCCGCCACCCCGGACGAACGCCTCCCGTCACTGGTGGTCGCGCCGAAGAGCTTGGTCTTCAACTGGGCGGAGGAAGCCAAACGCTTCGCGCCCAACCTGCGAGTGCTTCAATTCACGGGCAACGAACGTGTTTTCGTTCGCGACCACCTCCGGGAATACGACCTCATTCTCACCACCTACGGCACGCTCCGCCGCGACGTCCAGATCCTGAAGCGAATTCAGTTCGATTACGCCATCCTGGACGAGGCGCAGGCCATCAAGAACGCCAGTTCGCAGTCGGCGAAAAGTTGCCGGTTGATTCACGCCCGCCATCGCTTGGCCATGACCGGCACACCGATCGAAAACCATCTCGGTGAACTGTGGTCGCTCTTCGAATTCATCAATCCCGGCATGCTCGGCATGTCTTCCGCTTTCCAGCGACTCGCCAAGTCCGCTCGCGTCGCGGACGCGGAATCTGCCGCGGACGGACCCGCTAACGATCCCGCGGACGACACCGATCATGGAACCGCGACCGGCATGACCGATGGCACCGCCAATGCCGGCGCTGGCGGCAACGTGCGATCGGCGCTTGCCCAGGCGCTGCGGCCCTTCATCCTGCGCCGCACCAAGAAACAGGTGCTCACCGAGCTGCCGGAGCGGACCGAGCAAACCTTGTACTGCGAAATGGAAAGCGACCAGCGGCGACTCTACAACGAGCTCAAGAACCACTACCGCGCCGTGCTGCTCAAGACCGTGCAGTCGCGTGGCATGGCGAAAGCGAAAATCCACGTGCTCGAAGCGCTGCTCCGGCTGCGCCAGGTCGCCTGCCATCCAGCGCTGGTCGATTCGAAAAACGCGGATGTCGAAAGCGCGAAACTCGAAACGCTCATGGAGAAGCTCGGCGAAATCATCTCCGAAAACCACAAGGCGCTCGTGTTCTCGCAGTTCACATCGCTGCTGTCGCTGGTTCGCGAGCGTCTCGACAACGAGGGAATTCCCTACGAATACCTCGACGGCCAGACGGCGGACCGGCAAGCACGCGTCGAACGCTTTCAAAAAGATCCGAATCTGCCCCTGTTCTTGATCAGCTTGAAGGCCGGCGGCCAAGGGTTGAACCTCACCGCCGCCGACTATGTGTTCATTCTCGATCCATGGTGGAATCCGGCCGTCGAGGCGCAGGCCGTGGACCGCGCCTATCGCATCGGCCAGACTCGCCACGTGTTCGCTTACCGGCTGATTTGCCGCGATACGATCGAGGAGAAAATCCTGGAGATGCAGGCGGCAAAGCGGGCCGTGGCCGACGCGATCCTCACCGAGGACAACAGTGTCCTGCGCGACCTCACCGCGGAAGACCTCGAACGGCTGCTGAGCTAAGTTGGCGGAAAAGAAACTCCTTGACGGCTGAGCTCGCGGGCGAATGCCGGAGGATTACAGACACACTCCACCACGGATGACACGGATCGCCACGGATAG
>CAIXSC010001069.1 GCA_903921945.1 uncultured Planctomycetaceae bacterium | reverse complement strand
GTCGCTTGTGGCGGGTCGTGGCCGGAAAGGCCGAACCGCGGATGCCGCCGGCGGACCACGCGGCGCCCACCGCCGCCGAAACCGCGTTGCTCGCTGCCTGGATCGCCTCCGGCGCGAAAGGCCCAACGGGACAGTCGCCCGACCCCGCCGATTTCGCGACACCTCAAATCAAACTTCGTGCGCCGGCCCGGCGCTCGATTCACGCCGCGGCGGTCTCGCCTTCCGGCGAACTGCTGGCGATCGCCCGCCACGGCGTTGTCGAGCTGCGTCGCACGGCCGACGACCAGCCGATCGCCGAACTGACTGGCCATCGCGGCAGCGTGAACGCGGTGGCCTTCTCAAACGACGGGCAATGGCTGTTCGCGGCCGCTGGCGAGCCGAATTTGTTCGGCGAAGCGCGGGTCTGGAATGTCGCCGAACGTCGCTTGGTCCAGACGCTCCGCGGCCATCGTGACAGTCTTCTGTCGGTGCATCCCAGCCCGGACGGAAAACTGCTCGCCACCGCCGGCTACGATCAGAAGATCAAACTGTGGGACTGGGCCCAGGCGAAGGAACTGCGAACGTTCGAGGGCCACAACGGGCCGGTGTTCGAAGTCGCGTTCCGGCCGGATGGAAAGGTGCTCGCCAGCGCCAGCGGCGATCGCACCGTGAAGCTGTGGGATGTCGCTCGCGGCACGCGGCTTGATACGCTCAAAGAACCGCTGCAGGAATTGTATTGCCTGGCGTTCGCGCCGGATGGCCGGCGATTGGCGGCGGCGGGCGTGGACAACCGAATTCGCGTGTGGGAAATCTCCGCCACCGCCGAGGAAGGCGGCAACCGGCTGCTTCAATCGCAATTCGCCCATGAAGGGCCGCTGCTGCGAATTGCTTTCAGCGTCGACGGCCGCACCGTCGTCTCCACCGCTGAGGATCGACTCGTGAAAGTCTGGGACGCCACACGACTCGAAGCGCGGGCCACACTCGCGCCGCAGTCCGACTGGCCCGTGGCGCTCGCGCTACACCCGCGCAGTCCGCGCGCCTACGTCGGGCTCATCGACGGGACACTCGCCAAGTTGGACTACCCCATCCACTCCGCGAGTCCTTCGGCCACGTCCGCAAATGAAAAGCCGCAGTCCTCTGCTGCGACCAGCACCAGCCCGCCGAACGGTTCCAACACCGGTGCCGGCATGCTACGGCCGCTCGCGGAGACACCGCCGCTGGTCGATTACGGTCCACAGCCCGCTTTGAACCAACTGACCAAGATCGCGGAGGTCGAACCGAATGAACGTCCCGACGGTGCGACCGCATTGGCGGTCCCGGGTGTCGCCACTGGGCGAATCGCGCCGACGGCCGCGGCGAAAGTGGACGAGGATCTCTACCGATTCGCCGCCAAGGCGGGCGATCAATGGGTGATCGAGATCGACGCCGCGCGTTCCGGTTCGATGCTGGACTCCAAAATCCAAGTCTTGGACGGGGCGGGCCGCCCAGTGCCGCGACTGTTGCTGCGCGCCGAACGCGATTCGGAAATCGAGTTCCGCAGTATGGACTCGTCCCAACGCGGCGTGCGGCTGAAAAACTACGACGAGATGTTGCTCAACGAGTACGTCTACCTCAATGGCGAAGTGATCAAGCATTTCCAGCAACGTCGCGGTCCCGACGCCGATTCGCAGTTTTATCCCGAAGCGGGCGCCCGCTTCGCCTTTTTTGACACCACCTCGCGCACCCATGCCCTCGGCCAACCGGCCTACGTGGTCGTGCCCTATCCGCTCGGCACGCCGTTGCCGAACAACGGCCTGCCCGTGTTCACCGTGAACTACGAGAATGACGACGAAAGCCAGCGAAAGCTCGGCAAGGACTCGCGGCTCACGTTCACGGCGCCGGCTGACGGTGAGTACCTTGTGCGAGTGGCCGATGTGCGTGGTTTCGGCGGCGACAATTACAACTACTCGCTTGTCATCCGCCGCCCGCAGCCTTCCTTCGCCGTAACCTTGGGCGGTCTGAATCCGATCGTGGCGGCGGGTAGCGGCAAGTCGTTCTCAGTGAAGGCCGAACGGACGGACAATTTCAATGAGCCGATCGAGGTGAACCTGACAGGCTTGCCAGCCGGCTATTACGCGTCGACGCCGTTAGTGATTCAGGCGGGTCTACTGGAAGCTCGGGGTGTGATCTACTCGGATGCCGACGCGCCGCCACTGGGCGATGCGGGATTCGCGAACGTCAAAGCGACGGCTTCGAGCATGC
>CAIXSC010001068.1 GCA_903921945.1 uncultured Planctomycetaceae bacterium | reverse complement strand
TGCCGATTTCGCTTGGCATCTTGGCCGCCTCCGGGCAGCTGGAATCCGAGCGATTTGAACGATACGCGGCGGTCGGCGAACTGTCGTTGGAAGGGGCGACTCGGCCGGTGAAAGGGGCGTTGTCGATGGCCATGGCCGCCGCGCGCCGCGCCGGCCTCCAGGGGCTCGTTGTCCCCACGGAGAGCGCCGCGGAAGCGGCGGTGGTCGAATCGCTCGATGTCATCCCGGTCGCCAGCTTGGCCCAAGCCGTCGCGTTTTTCACCGGTCAAATCGAGATCGACCCGGTGCCGTCCCGGCTCAGCCAGTTATTTGACGAGTTTTCCCGATACGACGACGATTACGCGGACGTGCGCGGCCAGGAGATGGCGAAACGCGCCATCACCGTCGCCGCCGCCGGTTCGCACAACCTGTTGATGCTGGGACCGCCCGGTTCCGGCAAAACGATGCTCGCCAAACGGGTGCCGACCATCCTACCGGCGCTGACCGCCGACGAATCGATCGAGACGACGCGGATCTATAGCGCGATGGGGCGGCTGGCGCCCGGCCAACCGCTCCTGGCCCGACGGCCATTCCGTTCGCCCCATCACACGATCAGCGATGCGGGCTTGGTCGGGGGCGGCAGCATTCCAACCCCGGGCGAGATTTCGCTCAGCCACAACGGAGTGCTGTTCCTGGACGAACTGCCCGAGTTCAATCGGCGCACGCTGGAGGTGATGCGGCAGCCGCTTGAAGATGGCGTGGTGACGATTTCCCGCGCACTCAACTCGACGACGTTTCCCGCGCGGTTCATGCTGGTCGCGGCGCTCAACCCGTGCCCCTGCGGCTACCGGGGCGACCCGCGTCGCGATTGCCATTGCACCACGGTTCAAATCGAACGCTATATGGCGAAGATCAGCGGACCGTTGCTGGATCGCGTCGACATCCATATCGAAGTGCCCTCGGTGCCGTTCAAGGAACTGGCTGGCGACTCGCTGGGAACCAGCAGCGCCCAGATGCGCGAACAAGTCGTGGCCGCTCGGGACTTGCAACGCGAACGGTTTCAGAACACGCGGACGCGTTTCAACGCGCAAATGACCACGCGGCAGATCCGCCAATTCTGCCGACTCGGAGAAACCGGCCAGAACCTGCTGAAACAGGCGGTTCACGATCTGGGCCTCTCCGCTCGCGCGCACGACAAAATCCTCCGCGTCGCCCGCACGATCGCCGACCTCGACCAAAGCGTGGAGATTCGCGAACCGCATGTCACCGAGGCGATCAACTACCGCATGCTCGACCGACAAATGTGGAAATGAACGTGCCGTTTCGGCAAGACCGCCATGCCTTCGCTTGCCGCCATGCCTTCGCTTGCCGCCGAGCGGTCGCCTGCCGCCGAGCGGTCGTGCGGCTTGGCCGCCGGCCACGCATGGACGCGCTGGCAATCGACGGGACTCAACCCTGTCACCCCGTAGTTGCGTAGCGACGACCGATGGTAGCCGAGCCTTTCAAGGCTGGGTGCCGCTCGCACGTCCTCCCGACCATGCCAGCCGAAGCTGTCGTCAAGATCGACAACATGCTTGTGTGGTCGTGTGGGTTTAACGATGGGTCGACGTGCTGAACGTCCACCACGCTGGGATGTTGGGGCGAAACGTACGCGCAACGAGCTGCTCAAAAGGGGATCCCCATGGCCCTGGGAATATCGCCAACGGTGGATTACGCATTCAAGCGGTTGCTCGGGGACCCGCGTCACAAGCGGGTGCTGAT
>CAIXSC010001067.1 GCA_903921945.1 uncultured Planctomycetaceae bacterium | reverse complement strand
GCGGTCGCTGGTCCAGCGAAGACCACGTAGCCGCGGCCAAGTGACAACGCCGGAAATCGCCGGAAAACGCCGGAAAACGATCAAACAGCCCTCGTGAAGCTTACGACGCCCAACCATGCCGCGACTTGATGCGGCAGTTCCTTGCGGGAGATTCGAGCGATGTCGTCCACGGAAGAAGTGTATCTCGGAAAACGCGATTACCAAGTCTTGGGTCAACGACCGGTCCGCCATGACGGCGCGGACAAAGTCACCGGCAAGGCGATCTACACGGCCGATGTCCAATTGCCGAATCTGGCGATCGGCAAGATCGTCCGCAGTCCGCACGCTCACGCGGTGATCAAGTCGATTGACGCCAGCGAAGCGTTGGCGATGCCCGGCGTATTCGCGGTCGTGACGCATGACGACTTCCCGGATTTGAACGAAAAGTTCGCGGTGATGGGCGAGGCGGGGCAGGTCAACCTGTCGCACTTGGCGGCGAACTGCTTAGCCAAAGGCAAGGCGTTGTACCGGGGGCAGGCGATCGCGGCGGTAGCCGCCGCGAACGGGCATCTCGCGGAGGAAGCGGCGGCGAAGATCAAGATCGAGTACGAGGTGTTGCCGAGCGTCACTTGGGTGCTCGACGCCATGCGTGACGACGCCCCATTGCTGCATCCGGACCTGCGGACCGATTCGATGGGCAAGAAGGGGGACAAGCCGACCAACGTCGGCGTCCATTTGCAATTCGCCAAGGGGGATGTCGCGGCCGGCTTCGCCCAGGCGGACATTGTCGTGGAGCGGGAGTTCCGTTTGGCGAGCGTGCATCAGGGCTACATCGAACCGCATGCGTGCGTGGCGCTGTGGAACGAGGATCAGCGGCTCAAACTGTGGACCTCGACACAGGGTTCGTTCAATTGCCGGCAGCAGGTTGCCGAACTGTTGCAGATTCCGGTTTCCCAGTGCCTTGTCGTGCCGTGCGAGATCGGTGGTGGATTTGGCGGCAAGATCGCGGTTTATCTGGAACCGGTGGCGGCCTTGTTGAGCCGCAAGTGCGGCCGGCCGGTAAAGATGACAATGCAACGGAATGAGGTGTTCGAAGGCACAGGGCCGACGCCCGGAGCGTTTATCCGCTGCAAACTGGGGGCGACTCGGGACGGCAAGCTGGTGGCTGGCGAAGCGTGGCTGGCGTACGACAGCGGCGCGTTCCCGGGTGGCGTGGTCGGTCCCGGCGCGATGTGCATTTTCAGTTGCTATGACGTGCCGCATGCGAAGGTCGACGGCTTCGACGTGTGCGACAACAAGCCGAAGACCCAGGCTTATCGCGCCCCGGGTTCGACCCATGCGGCGTTCGCGGTCGAGCAGGTCGTGGACGAGATCGCGCGCGCGCTCTCGATCGACCCGATTGAATTCCGGCTTCAAAACGCCGCGAAAGAAGGTGTGCGGCGCGTGGACGGTCCGGTGTATCCGCGGGTCGGGTTGGTGGAATGTTTGGAGGCGGCGCGGAACAGCGACCACTGGAAGAGTCCGCTCGAAGGCCCCAATCGAGGTCGCGGGATCGCGGCCGGTTTCTGGTTCAACATTGGCGGCGCGTCGAGCTGCTCGGCGAGCGTCAATGACGATGGCTCGGTGAACTTGATTGAAGGTTCCACCGACATTGGCGGCACTCGAACGAGCGTCGCCATGCAGTTGGCGGAGACTTTGGGAATTGGGTCGGAGGACATTCGGCCGCAGGTCGGCGACACCGATTCCGTTGGCTACACGTTCCTGACGGGCGGCAGTCGAGTGACCTTCGCGACCGGCTTGGCGGCTTATAAGCTGGGGCTCGACCTGGCCGAACAGATGCGGGATCGCGCTGCGAAATTATGGGAGTGCTCGGCGGCCGACGTTGAAGTCGCGGGCGGCACGTATCGCCACAACGGCCACTCGCTTAGTTTCAAGCAGTTGGCGGCGAAGATTGGCGAGAGGAACCTCAGTCCGGTGGTCGGCCGGGCCTCGGTCGCTCCCGAATGTTCAACGAACGCGTTTGGCGTTCATATCGCGGATGTGGAAGTCGATCCCGAGACCGGCAAAGTGACGGTGCTTCGGTACACAGCCATTCAGGACGCCGGCAAGGCGGTTCATCCGAGTTATGTGGAAGGCCAGATGCAGGGCGGGGCGGTGCAGGGGATTGGCTGGGCACTGAACGAGGAGTATTTCTTCGACAACCAGGACCGCATGCGCAACGCCAGCTTCCTTGACTATCGGATGCCGACGTGCCTGGATGTGCCGATGATCGAGACGATCATTGTGGAAGTCCCCAATCCGCTGCATCCCTACGGAGTGCGTGGCGTGGGCGAGACTCCGATCTGCCCGCCGCCAGCCACCTTGGCCTTGGCGGTCCATGCGGCGACGGGGGTGCGGATGCGTTGTCTGCCGATGTCGCCACCGAAGCTGTGGCAGGCGATCGCGGACGCCCAGGGCCAAAAACAGTAAGTGGGTGAGCGATGCCACGGGTTTTCATACCGTCGCTGGTCCGGGATTTGACGGGCGGGGTGGCCGAAGTGGACGTCGAGGGCGGAACCGTGGCCGAGGCACTGGACGCGGTCGAGCGTTTGTATCCGGGCGTGCGTGGTCGTTTATGCCGCGGCGACGCGTTGATGCCTGGCTTCCAGGTGTCGGTGGACGATACGCTGACCAAGAGCGGATTGCGGGCCAAGCTGGCGCCGCGGAGCGAACTGCATTTTTTGCCCGCGATCGGCGGAGGTTAAGCGATGTTGGATGCGCGCGCCTTGGGGCAACTTGAAAACATTCGGCGGCTGAGTCGCGCCGGACGGGGGATGGAAGCGCTCGCGCTGTGCGAACCGTTGGTGGCCGCCTACCCCAAGGAGCCGGAAGTTTGGTTTGAACGGGGCCAGTGCGATTTCAATCTAGGGCGGTTCGAAAACGCTCGCCGTGCCTGGACGGAAGCGCTCCGCATCGCGCCTGGCGAGACTGCCGGCTGGCATAACCTGGGCTCGGCTTGCCGGCGGTTGAATGATTGGGCGGCCGCGGAGACGGCTTATGCCAAAGCCTTGGAATGCGATGCGAAGAGTGTCGAATCGCGGCTATGGCTGGCCGATTGCCTGCAGCGGCGGCGGGCATGGGACGAAGCCGAGAAGCATTACAAACAAGCTTCGATCGATGCCGCGAACAACCCGCGCGCCTGGGTGGGCCTGGGACTGTGTTGCCACCAGCGGAATCGCGATGTCGAGGCGGTGGCGATGTACGAGCGGGCGGCAGCGCTCGACCCGCAGCGTCCCGAGGTGCATTTGAATTGGGGGACATCGCTGCGATCGCTCGGTTGTTGGGATGAGGCCGTGGCTCGGTTCCGCGAGGCGATCCGACTGCGACCCGATTACGACAAAGCCCATTTTTGCCTGGGGATGGTCCATGTCCATCGCGAACAGTGGGTCGACGCGCTCGCCGAATTGACGCTGGCCGTCAAGTACCAGCCGTCGAACTTCGAAGCCCACGACGAGCGGGCGAAGGTGCTGCTGCGATTCAATCGTGTCGAGGAGGCGATCGCCGCTCATCGCGAAGCGTTGCGGATCCGGCCCAATTTTGTGAACGCGATGGTCAACCTGGGCGTGCTGCTTAGCGATCAACGGCGGTTCGAAGAAGCGCGGACGCTGGTGGAGAAGGCGCGCGAACTGCGTCCCGATATTCCCGAGGTGCATAACAATCTGGGAACCATTTACAAATCGTTGGGGCATTTGAAAGAGGCGGAAAGCTGTTTCCTCAAGGCGCTGCAACTTCGCCCGAAATACGCCAACGCGCATTACAACCTTGGCAATGTGTTTCTCGAATGGGCGCGGTGGGATGACGCGGAAGCTTCGTTCGAACGGGCGCTCGCGGTCGCGCCCCACTACGCCGAACCGCGGTTTGAACGGGGCGTCGTGCGCCTGACCCGAGGCCAGTTCGCGGCAGGCTGGGACGACTACGAGTACCGCTGGGAAATGCGCAACGGACGCAAGACCAAGCGGACGTTCGACATCCCGGCCTGGAATGGCGAACCGCTCGCCGGCCGCCGACTGTTGATCTACACGGAACAAGGATTCGGCGACACCTTCCAGTTCCTGCGTTATGCCGACCAAGTCAAACGACTAGGGGCTGCTTACGTCGCCGTGGAATGCCAGCCGAAACTGTTGCCACTGCTGCGCACGTTGCCCGGCGTCGATCAATGGGTTCCGCGGGGCGAGCCGTTGCCGAACTGCGACTTGCAAGTGGCGATGATGAGTTTGCCGCGGTTGTGCGGCACTCGCTTGGATTCGATTCCAGCGTCGGTGCCGTACCTGACGGCATCGCCCAACCTGTTGAACGCATGGCGTGAACGGCTATCGCGGTGGCCGGGCTTTCGGATTGGCATTGCTTGGCAGGGCAGTCCCACAAACCTCCGTGATTTGGGACGGTCGATTCCGCTGCGGTTCTTCGAGCCGTTAGCGCGAGTCCCCGGCGTGCGGCTCATCTCGCTGCAACGCGGCACCGGTGTGGAGCAGTTGGCCGAGCTGAATGGGCGTTTTCCAGTCGAAACACTGGGAGACGACGTGGACGCGGCGGCGGGCGGCTTCATGGACACAGCGGCGATTGTGAAGACGCTCGATTTGGTGGTTTCATCGGACACTTCGCTCGTGCATTTGTGCGGCGCCTTAGGGGCGAACGTATGGGTGGCATTGTCCTATGCGCCCGAATGGCGGTGGCTGATCGACCGCGAAGACAGTCCCTGGTACCCAACGATGCGTCTAAAGCGGCAACGCACGCTCGGCGATTGGGACGAGTTGTTCAAGCGCATCGCCGCCGAAGTCGCCCCGCTTGCGGCACGCAAGGGCGGTAGCGGTTGAGCCTGATTCGATCGCGGCAACGCTAGCCCCGGTCTCGGCGGAAAAAGGCGAGCGGTTCACTTGGCGAGCCGCCGTTGCCTGTTCGCGTGTTGCCGCCGTCACCGCGAACAGAGCGGTGCCCGGTCTGACAACCTCACTGATCCGATTTCATGATCCGACCGCGTGAGCCGACCGAGTGAGTTGGCGGTTCACAGCCAGTGTCGAGCCGCCTCGGAAGCCAATTCATCCAGGAGCGTATCCCATTCGTCATCCGTTCCCGATGCGGTTCCGCGAGCGGAGTCCGCGGCCGAGATGGCGGTCGATTGGCCTCCCGCGTCACGCACGAGCGATTCGATGGTGCTCGGCAGCGGTGATCGACCGCTGTCTTTCCAAGCAGCGGAAGCCAGCGTGCGGGTCAGCGGACCACCATCGCCCAAGTAGACAACGTTGTTGCCGAGCGCCCCTCCCAGTCGCGTCGCGACCGAGTCGCCGGCGAGTCGAATGGCCGAGTTCGCGTTGACGACGCGGGAGTCACTGTTGCGGGAGTCGTTGTCGCTAGAATCGCCGTCGCCACTGGGTCCTTCGCCTTCCCCCGGTTCCAGGCCCGCGCCGGGGCTCGAAGCGGTCGGGTCGGACGAGGCGGACGAGGCGGCTTCGGCCTCACCGCTTCCACCGCCGTTGAGTTGGTTGATGATCAACAGCGCGTCGATGGGCGTCGCGAAGCCATCGCCGTTGACGTCGTAAAAGAACTGCGAGCCGTTCGGTGGCGGCGCAAAATCGGCCGTCGGCGGGTTGGGGAGTGGGCCGCCGCCAAAAAAGCCGTTGTTGATAAAGTTGATGACCAGCAGGGCGTCGAGCGGAGTGACCGGCGTGGAACCGCCGCTGTTGTTCACATCCAGCGCGTTGATGGGGTTGCGCCATGGCGTGCCCTCGCGGACCGCTTGAACCAGGAGTTCAGCGGCGCCCTGTGTGAACTTCAAGAACGTGGCGCCGCTGAGGGAGACGCGATCGACAAACGACCAGCCAGCTCCGATTTCCACGGTATCCCCGTCGTTGCGGGTCACGATGAGCTGATTGGAATCGTCGGACAGGTTGATCACTTCGAGATAATCGAGGATCAACGCGTTGCCTCCGACGCCCGTGATATCGATCCGTTCGATACCGGTGAGCCGGGAATCGCCCATGGTGGTGAGGTCCAGGACGATGCCGGCGCCGTCGAAGCGAAGCGTGTCGATTCCTCGGCCGCCGTCCACTCGGCGGAAAAGCGTATCGCCAATCCCGAGCACATCCGAGCCTTCACCGCCAATCAGCACATCAAGTCCGCCGCCACCCGCGAGGGCGTCGAGCGACTGCTTGCCATTGAGCACATCGGACAGCAGCGAGCCCTCCAGGAGGTCGATGTCCGCGGTGCCCGCTTTGGTGGTCGAGTCTGTGAAGTCGCGACCGAGGAAGACATAGCTCGCGCCGTTGTTTTGGAAGGGAGCGCCTACGATCAGATCGTCGTAGCCGTCGCCATTGATGTCGCCGGCCCCGGCGACCGCCGAACCGGAGCGATCCTGGGGAGCGACGCCTTCGAGTCGGAAGCCGTTTCGTCCATTGATCGAGGCGAGGTCGAAGATCGCCGACGAGCCGGTGGCCGCGCCGAACAACACGTAGGTTTCGCCCGCCTCGGAACGCGGTGGCGTGCCCGTCGTTGATTGGGGCGCGCCAAGCAGCACATCGTCGTAGCCATCGCCGTTCACATCGCCAGCCGCTCCCACCGCGATTCCCAACCGGTCGCCTTCGCGAATCCCGTCGATCCGGAAGCCATTGCCGCCACTCAAGGACAGCAGGTCGAATTGCGGCGCGAACGGGCCGTTCGAGCCGAAGATCAGGTACGCCGAGCCGGCGTTCAGTCGCGGCGGCGAGCCGGGGTCCGCATTCGGCACGCCGAGAATGATGTCGCCAAAACCATCGGCGTTGTAATCGCCGGCAGCGCTTGCGGAAAACCCGAGCAAGTCGTCGTTGTTCAGGCCGCGAATCGCGAAGCCGTTGGCTCCATTGAGTTGATCGATCACGAGCGGGCTTTGCAACGGCGAGGCACTGCCGAAAATCACATAGGCGGCTCCCTTGGCCGCGTTCGTGCCCACCTCGCCAACCTGGGCGCCGACAAGGATGTCGCCCAGTCTATCGCCATTTAGATCGCCAGCCCAACTGACCGACAGCCCGGTTTGTTCCGCGGGTCCCAGTCCTTCGATACGGACGCCATCGCCCAAACTGAGCCCGCCGAGGGCGATCACGGGCGGGAAACCAGCCGCCTTGCCAAACACCAAGTAGGCGGCACCCGCATCCACTCGCGCCGGATTACCCGGATCCGCAGCGCGGGCGCCGATGAGTAGATCGGCGTAGCCATCGCCATTGAAGTCGCCCGCGCCGCTTAACGAAAAACCGGTGAGATCGTCGCCGCCCAGCCCATCGAGACGGAAGCCGTTCAGGCCGTTGATAGCGGCCAAATCCAAAGTCGGATTGAAGCCGCCGCCCTTGCCGAAAATCAAGTAGGCCGAGCCGGCGTCGGGGGCGCCCGGCACATCAAACCCTGGCGCGCCAACAAGGAAATCGCCAAAGCCGTCGCCGTTCACGTCGCCCGCGGCCGCGACTGAATTGCCTGCGCGGTCGCCCGCCGTCGCACCAAAAATCTTGAAACCGAGTGTTCCATCCAGGAGCCCCAAGTTCAAACTGGCGTCAAAGCCCGTCGACTTGCCGAAGACCAAGTAGCTCACGCCCGAGTCGACTCGCAGCGGCGTGCCGCCGTCCGCGAGAGGCGAACCGATAAGGAAGTCGTCGAACCCATCGCGGTTCACGTCGCCAGCGCCACTGACGGAGTACCCGGCCTGCGAACCGAGCGCGTCGCCGTTAAGCACAAAGCCGGCCACACCGTTCCCGGTGGGAGGCAGCAAGTCGCCGAGCGTGAACACAGAGCCGACGGGCGGCGGCAGGCCCACTCGCAGGTTGGTCGCCACCGGTTCGCTTCCCGCGCCCCCGTTGTCCCTAGCCTGGGCGTAGAGCGTGTAGAGCCCCTCGGGCAGGCCGATCGTCGAGTAGTTCAATGTCCAGCCACCGGCAGAGCTGACATCGGAGCCGATGGGCAAATCGCCGCCAACGCCGGATTGGAAACCGGCCATGCCGTTTGTTTCGCGGAAGAAATCGACCCGCGTCACGAAGCCGTCGAGATCGGACACGCCGTTGGCGGCGAGCGTCGTGGCTTGATTGACCACCACCACGGCAGGTGTCGCGGATAGAAAGACGATCGCCGGCGGAACATTGGGTGGCAGGACGGTGAAGTTGGCCATCACGGGCAGGCTGTCGGCCAAGAGATCGTCCTGCGCGACCGCGTAGCCCGTTGCCGCACCGGCCGGCAACAGCGAACTGGAGAACGCGATCGACCAGCCATCGACGCCATTGGTGTCCGAAGCGATCAACTGGTCGCCGCCGATGCCAAACTGCAAACCGGGCAGATTGTTCGATTCCAGGAAAAAACGGACCTGGGACACGGCCCCATCGGCATCGACAACGCCGTTGGCCGTGAACGTGATCTCCGCCGGCTGAATCACCTCGCCGGGTGTGACCACCAAACTCGCGATGGTCGGAAACTGGTTGATGCTCGACGGTCCCAGCAGGATCCGTTTGGTTGCCGAGTTCCCGGAATTGCCCGAGCCATCCGTTGCCTGGAAGCGAACCTGTTTCGAGGCGAACCCCGGATTGGCCGCCGTGTTCGCGTAACTGATATTGCGGATCAACGCTTGAACGGCGGGAATGGTCGCTTGATCGTTGAACAGCACTTCGAGCGGCGCGATTCCATCGCCGCCAGAGAACGTGCCGAAAGGCAGGCCCGAAAAGAGAACCGTGTTCGCGAAGATGCCGATCTGGCCGCCGGCGGTGCCTTCATTGCGAATCGCCAAACGATCGTCCGCCGTGTTGCCCGCGATGACGCTTGCCACCAAGCGGCCGTCGAGAAAATTGGGCGAATCGTCGTCAAACAGCAAAGCATCGGGATCGACGAGCTGCGGCGCTTGGAGCCACTGGTAACCGGTGGTTGTCTCCGCAAGTTCGATTCGCGGGCTGCCAGGCGGCAAGCTGCCGCGGACTTCGCCCGCGACGAGGAACCGGAAAACGGGCTCGTTGGAGTCGTCCGTATTGAAGACCACCTCGCCCAGTTTTTCGCCGGCGACGCTGGTATCCATCGCCAGCGTGAACCGAATCTGCGAGTCCACATTGACGAGCGACGGGAACGGGGTCGTCAGCGTGAAGCCGGCGGGCAGTGTCAGGTTGGTCAGATGAAGGGCTGTCGAGCCGTGGTTCTCGATGATGAAGTCTTGCGTGGGCGCTGTCGCGCCGCGCAGAGGCGAACCGAAATCGATCGGATTGAAGCGGTTATTGAGCAGTTCGGGGTTGTCCACGAGCGCTGGCCCGAACTGAAGGCGAATCTCGGGCTCGATCGGCGACGAAACGATGTCAAACGCGCCTACCGCGCGGACTTCATTGTTCACGATCAGTCCGACCAGCCACTGTCCGACATAGTCCTTCCAAGACTGGTTCAGGCTTTCGACGAACATGCCCATGTGGATCGGCGATGTGTCGAGCACATCGCAGAAGTTCGCGAAGCGGGGAAAGCGTTTAGGCAGGAGGCAGTGATAGGCTTCACGGATCTGCGATCCGTCGGGCCGCTGCCAGACGACTTGATACTCGTCGTTCGGATTCAGATGCGACAGCCGATACCAGAAGTAAATGTCGCCTTGATAGGACGGATGAATGCGGGTGATTCCCGAGGGACGTTCGTCGAGGCTTAACGTCGGGTCGAGATTGGTGATTCCGCCATCGATCACCGAGCGGTCAGTTTGGCCTTGGTAGAGCAGGGGCCGCAGCCAATAGTTCGAGGGATCGAGGTAGGTCTCGACAGGGCTGCCGCGTCGTTCGAGTTGATACAGCAGTTTGGCCTCACCGGCTTCCCGCGAGCCGGCGATACCGAGTGTCGCGCCCAGCGTGACAAAGTCGCCGGGTTGGACTGTGATGGAGCTCGGTTCCAGATGGGAGTAAATACTGGTCCAGCCGTTGCCGTGATCGATCTCCACCGTGTCATTGGCGGTCACCGCGTCCAAGCTGACCACCGATCGGTAAGGCAAGGTACTGCCGAGCACTCCGTAGACGCGGCCGGCTTGACCGAGCGCGGTCGGAACGCCGATGAGCAGATCGTCGGCCCCTAAATTGTTGATATTGCCGGGCGCTGCCAAGCTATCGCCGATACCAAAGCCGCCCGCTGGTCCGGTGATCAGGAATCCGGATTCGCCGCCTTGTTTGCCGAGCAACCGCAAATCGACCGTTGCTGGAAAGGCCGTGGAACTGGCACGTCCAAACACGATGTAAACGCCGCCGACATTGGAGCCCTTAAGATCCAGTCCCGGAGCGCCAATGGCGATATCGGTGAAGCCGTCGAGGTTGAGATCGCCAGCGCGAACGATCGCCGCACCCACCGAGTCCCCCGAGGTGGCGCCGCGCAGCACGAACCCCTTGGAACCGTTTCCGCCGGCAATCGGCAATAGGAAACTCAGGTCGCGCTCGGCAGGCTGAATCTGTGTGGAACCAAACACGATGTAGGCCGAGCCGGCTCCAGCCACCTCGCCGGCGCCATTGGAAACGCCGACCGCGAAATCGGGGAGAGCATCGCCGTTGATATCCCCCAACGAATTGAGCACGTTGCCCGTGCCGCCCGCTGCCTCGTACCCGTCCAGCACGTAGCCGCTCGTGCCATCGCCGCCACCGGCGGTCCGTAGACTCGAAAGGGAAGTGAATCGCGGGAACGGAGTTGCCGTTTCTTGAGCCGCCGTGTGTCCATGAAAGATGTACACGGAGCCGCGACTGGCGGGGCCACCGCCAGACGCACCAATGGCCAAGTCGGCCGCCCCGTCGCCGTTGACGTCGCCGACCCCCGCCAAAGCGGTGCCGGCTGACGAAAAGAAACCTTCACCATCCAGATAGAAACCAGACAGTTTATTGGATCCGAGTGGCAATCCGGGCGGTTGACCGCTGGGTTGCAAGTTCACCACGTCGAACTCGGCCGGAATTCCGGTGCTCTGGCCGTAGACAATGTAAACCCGGCCGCTGCGGAACACCGGGAAGAAGCTCGGCGGAATCGGGGCGCCGTCGGCATTCGGCGCGCCAATCGCCAAGTCTGTGAGGCCGTCGCCGTTCAGGTCGCCCGCGTTGGCGATCGCGAATCCAAACCGGTCGGTCGATGTCTCGCCCCGTAGAACAAACCCTTGCGAACCATCGCCGCCGTTGGCGGACAACAGTCCAGTCAAGTCGACCACGGGTGGATAATTGGAGGCCCGACCGAACACCACGTACGTTTCGCCAGCGAACGTGCCATTCGTGTCGGCGAACGGAGCGCCAATCGCGAAATCGGGGATGGCGTCGCCATTGAAATCGCCGGTTGAAACAGCCGGTTGCCCCATGCCGTCCCCCGGTTCCAGGCCGCGCAGCACAAAGCCCTGGGAACCGTCGCCAAGGTTTTCGGGAAGCAAGTCCGCGAGCTGGAAACCTTCCGGGAATCCATTGAGTCGTCCGTAGACGACGTACGCTTCGCCCGCGTTGTCGTTATCGCGGTCAACAAGGTCGCCGCCGGGCGCCGTGAACAACAGATCGCCGCGGCCGTCGCCATTAACGTCGCCGATCGGCGTCACGACGGTGCCTGCGTTGTCGCCAGTGTCAATGCCGTCGATCACAAAGCCTTCGAGTCTTCGCGTGACCGTGCCTTCCGCTACCGCGTACGCCGTATAGCCCCGGTCGATCGCCGCGCTGTTAGCCAGTTGGAATTCAAGACCGGCGAACTGGTCCGACGTCACCGGTCCGCACTTGAAGGCATTGGGCAACAAGGCGTCGTCGCAGGTATAGTCACGGACTTCCGGTGGAATGATCCCGTCATCCACGCGCGGGTCCAGGTCGGTGTAGCGTGTGATGGCCCAATCCACATTTTGCTGCCCCGCGAGCGGCTGCGTGAACCGGGACGGCAGGCCGGTTGGAGCGGAGGGGACGTAGTTGATCGACCGGCGATTGTCGCTTTCCACGCTTTCCGACACGGAGTTCTGCGAATCGAGGACGATTTGCAGCACGTGTTGGCCGGGCGACGCGTACCAGCCTTCGAACGTCGTCGTGAACGAGAAGAACCCGTTGCCGGCGCCATTGTACGTGGGCGAATTGAGCGTGATCGGCGTCCGGCCAGCCGTGGTGTCTGTGAGCTGCAATCGGAAGGTCTCGGCCAACGGCACGTCGTTCGCCGTCCACTCGACCCGCAAATGCACCTGCTCGCCAACCACTGGGTTGTCGATGGGCCGGTTGTCGACATCGACAAACAGCAATTGCTCGATCCGCAGGTTGGCGGCGAGGAGTTGCCGGCTTTCGAGCCTTTCAACACCGGAACGGCGGCGGCCAGAGCGAACGCGGGAGCGACGGGAGTGCGAAGCGCGACGGTTCATGCGCGAACTGCCTTCATGGCCCACCCCGGCCGCGGCAAGTCCTTCTTGGACGAACGGCGGGGAGAGCGTACGGGGTCTTTCTTCCTAGGCTGTACCGGCGCAGCGAACGCCCGGAACACCTTGCCAGGGATTCTACTTGCGGCGAGCAAGTGGCACAAATTTCTGGCGCGCCGCGAACCCGGGAACCCCGCCGAAATTACCGGCCTGACCGCGTTAACCGGCAACGTCAGCCCCGCGCTACCGCCGCGCTGCGGCGGAGTTCTCGATGAGGAGGTCGAGTTCGGTGGGCAGTTCCTGTCCGGCGACCGAGATAACGACCGAGCCCTTGATCTGGGTCGAGTGCTTTTCGGCGACCACCCAGCCCGTTGCGGGGTCGACCAACAGCGTTCCCGAAGACTTCACGGGTTTGAGATCGCTCTTGACGAGTCGGATCGCGACAGCGCCGCCGCCTTCAATCGCCAACACGACTTGGGTCGCCGTGACGTCGATGCGGTGCAGCTTTGTTCCATCTTGCTCGGTCTCGCCCACGTAGCAGTAACGACGGGTGAAGGTGAGGGATTGGCCGCCGTCGAGACGGCGGGTTTCTTCAAGTTCCCAGGTCTCGCCGGCCTTCAGCGGCCGCGACGGCACTCGATCCAATTCTTCCTGGGCTTGTTTCTTCAACAACTCGGGATCGAGGAGCGCCTTCAACGTTTCCCGCTGCTTGTCGTCGAGCCCCTCGAAGGCCTTTTCCCGCCCAAGGACGCTCAAGACGCGGTCTTCCCGGTCCAAGGTCATGACCCATTTCGCCTGGGCCGCCGCCTTGAGTAGCGGTGTGATGTCGCTCTCCGACGCTTTATCGGGATTGACCGAATCAAACGAGACTTCGCCAAGCCCGGGCGCCTTGATCGTCTGCTGCAGCGACTCGACGGCGTACTCGACTGGCAGTTCTCCGGCCGCGTTGCGTCGTCCGACTTTGGCGCGCACGACCATGTTCTGCTGCGAAGACGTTTCGATATTCGCGCCGTTGATTGTCAGCGACTGCTTCGTCAGGACGTCGACGCTCTGCGCCCGCTCTTCACCCTCGACGTACTTACGGCTGATCGTGACTTGGGCTGATGCCGGCGCGACGCCCATCAACGCCCAACACAAGGCGGCCCATCCAAGGAATACGTGACGCATCGAGCAATCCTCCCCAGGAAAACGAAAGACACGAGCCCTCCGGGCTGTATCCGGGCCGGCGTATCACGTCATACCCGCCTGTTCATTGGCGGATCACCGGCCGAAGCAGCAGCACGCCGACAACGGACAGAATGACGTTGCCGGACCAAACGCAGTAGGGCGGCAAAGCCCCTGTCTTCGCTTGATCGACACCGAACTGCATTAGCGGGTAGTAGACCACCAGGATCGGTAAAAACACCAGTCCGAAGGTGCTCATCATGTCGGAGTTGCGTAGCCGGGCGGCGAGCGGCGCTCCGACCCATACGAAAAAGAAGCAACTGAAACCGTTCGCCCAGCGACGCCACGGTTCCGACATGAGTCTGTAGAGCCGTCCTTCTTGCTGTCGTATCGACAGATGCCGCGCTTCCCATTCCGGGCCAGCCAACGCCGTGAACTCGCCCATCATCAGTTGGCAGGCTGCATCCGCCGCCATGGACTGGGCCTGTTCATCCATCAACCGGCGTTGCGAGTCGACTTCCAGGGGGATCTGCTTCAACGCGTAATCGGTGGGATGCTTCGACTTGTCGCCGCCTTTGGTGGCATCGCGGAGCGGAATGTCGTGTTCGAACATACCGGGCCAAGTCAGTTTGCCGCGGCCTCCGGTCTCGATGACGGAATCCCAGAGTCGCAAGGTTAGCGAGTTGGCTTCGGGCCGGCCCCGCAACTCGGCCTCGCTGGCTGTGATCGTCGTCGTCCGTCCTTCGGCATCCTGGGTGGTGATTGTTGGCTGGATGAGCCGCCTCCCGTCCACTCGCCGCACCGTAATCGCCAATCGATCGCTCGCACGATACGACCGATGCGTGCGGAGAGTTCCGTAGACGATCTGCTCGACCGATTCCAGCACGACCCTTTGGATCCCTTCGCGGCCCCAGGAAGCGGCCAGATCGTTGAGCCAAACGGCGGCCAAACTGACGGCGAACGCGAGCGTAAAACCGGGCCAAAAGATCGCCATCGGCGACACGCCCATGGTCTTCACGGCAATGATCTCGTTGGCGGCGGCCATCCGGCCATACACCGCGCAGGCGGCGAACAGAATCGCCGCCGGGACCGCAAACCTGAGGGCGTTGGGCATGACGTATGGCACCAACCGCAAGATCGGCTCGGGCCCCAGTCCCTGTTTGGCCGCCTCGAGCGCCACCCCCAAGAGAATCATGAACACGGTCATCGCGGCAAGCGTCAAGCCGAAGACCAGCAACAATTCTCCCAGGACGTAGCGAGTCACGATTTTCATGGCGCATGACTCTACCCATTCCGCGACGTCGAGCCAATCCGGAAATCGCTAGGACGACATGTTGACACGCCGTCGCGTTACAGATCGACGACCGAGTCGTGCTGATTGCGCTTGCGTTTGCGGAACTCGGCCATGACCGCGCTGATCGCCTGGGTGAGTTGGCGCAATGCCGGTCCAGATTGGCCGCCGCGCCTTAAGTCGCCAGCCCGCTGACACAGTTTGTCGAAGGCGGAAAGATCGAGGGCCGCTTCGGTCGCCGTGGCCCTCAGATCGCTGACCATCGTCGCGAGTTTGTCCATGAACGCGTTCGCGTCCACATAGGGAGTTTGCGAGTAGGGCGGTTGATAGGTCTTCGAGACACTCTCTTTCGAGGCCGTCCCGGGGCGCACACCGCCTCGCAGCAAAAAACCCAGGCCGACGATGGACCCGGCGACGAGCGTTCCCAGGCCGGCGAACAGGGGGTGATTGGCGATTAGTAGCCCCAACGAAAGCAATCCACAGACGCCGGCCGCCACCCATACAGCCGGGTGAACTTCGGCGTTGGAGGTCGCTGCCACCATGGCTGGCGACGGCGCGCCATCGCCCAGTTTGGCGATCCAGGCCGGTAACACTCGGGCCACCAGCACGGTGATATTGTCCGAACCGCCACGAAGGTTGGCCAAATCGACCAGCGCCGCGACCGCCTCTTCCGCCGGATGGTTCGCCAGGATGCAGGCGAGTTCGTCATCGCTGAGCATGCCGGTCAGGCCATCGCTGCATAACAGGAATGTGTCGCCCGCTTCAAGCGGAAAGGGGCCCTCAACGTCCACTTCCACGTCTGGATTCGGGCCAAGCGACCGGGTGATCACATTTTTGGGCAAGGCTTGCTGCGGATCCAAGCCAGCGGGCCAGCTATTGTCCCGGCGAGCCTCCCACACCAAGCTGTGGTCGAATGTCAATTGTTCCAATTGATTCCGCCGCAGCCGGTAGACACGGCTATCGCCCACGTGACCAATCCAGGCGGCGTCGGGCATCAACACCAAAACACTGGAAGTGGTGCCCATCTTGTGGAACTCGGGATTCGCCGCTCCGCGACGGTTCACTTCCGCGTTGGTTTCGGAAATCGCCCGCTTGAGCGCATCCCCGGGCGGCGATTCCAGCAGTTTCAAGTAGAGGTGGGGAACCGTTTCCACCGCGATTTTGCTGGCCAGCTCGCCGGCAGCGTGAGCCCCCATGCCGTCCGCCACCATCAGCACATGGCCGCGCAGCTTCCAGATGCGGTCATCCGCCGCAAGCACAAAGCCAAACGAGTCCTGATTATTGCGTCGGCGCATGCCGACGTCGGAAAGCTGGGCGTGTTCCAGGCTGTCCTGCCAAATGGCCATGATCCCGCGATCCCCGCGTTCTAACCGTTCGCCGCCATCTTCCGGCCCTCTCCAGCAGCCGTCATTCTCCGGGGCGAATTGAGTGTCTTGATCCCACGACGGATCGATCTAGGACCAAATCCGCCGCATCAGTATACTCCGCCGCGCCTGCAGATGCCCGCCAGCAAGGGGTTTGACTCAGGTTTCCCGTGATTTTTCTTACCCAGCCCCGCAATCGGCCGTGTCGTATGTCCAACGTATCCGCTCGACGCCGCGTTTTCCGGAACGGGACCAGCCCCGAACCGGATGCCTGCCTCCAAAGGGTGGCGGGGGGGGTGGCGGAAGTCTCCGAGCGACGCTCGGCACACTTGCCGCTGGGCCGGTGGTTGCTGGGCCACTGGGTGCTGGGCCTCTGGTTGCTGGGCCACTGGGTGCTGGGCGTATTGGTGATCCTGTCGCTCGCTAGCGGCACAGGCTGCGTCAAACG
>CAIXSC010001066.1 GCA_903921945.1 uncultured Planctomycetaceae bacterium | reverse complement strand
TCCCACCGGACCAGTTCCCAGGGAAGCGCGAGGATCTCCTCGCTAGCGCTCTCGATCACCAGGAACGCGGCCTCGCCGAGCTTTTCCCCGGCCTGTTGGAGCAGTTGCCATTCCTCCGCCTCGAACACCGCCGCCAGCCGGTCGCCGATACCGGCGGCCAGCAACGACAGCGACTGCTTCTCGCTGCGGTTTTCGAGCATCCGGGTGGCGTCTTGGTGGAAGCGGCGTATCTCCTGGCGCATCCGCGCATCGACAGGCGATGGAATCCGGCGCGAAGCCGCCCCAGGGGCGGTGCCATGGGATCCGACGAACGGCAACTGATCCCCGACGCACCAGCGTCGTTCGATCCGCCATTCGCCGCCGTCGGTCGTGTCCGCGGCATCCGCCGAGCCAATCGCCGTGGCGGGAGTGCCAGCCGAGCTGGTGACGGCTTCGATCCTCAAAATCAACGTGGGCAGCGGGACGACACCTTCCTCGGTGCCGCGTGATTCACCGCGTTGCCATCGCTCGAGGATCGCACGAACCGCCGCGGCGTTCCCCGCGACTGCCATGTCGCTGCCGATTTGAATCGACAAGTGTTGAATCGCAAGATTGTCATTCCCGACAACGCAAATACCGTTTTGCGGCGCGTAATTGGCGATCGACCCGTCGAGCGTGACTGTCTGCGCCGGGTAGTCCTTGGCAGGTGATCCCGGCTCGATTCGGTCGTTCATCGAAACATTCCCCATGCACAGCACGCCGCCGTCCGGTTTACGAACGGCCATAACAATCGGTTGGGGACATTCTGTTCCATCCATCAATGGATCGCCAACCCCCAAACCGGTGTTCCCAGGGAAAGGCGGCGCCCGCCAGCGCGCGTGCAACGGCTTGTTCGCACTCTCGTTTTGGCTCTCACGGAGACACAGAGACACAGAGAGAGGTTCAGCGCTCGGAGCAGCCCAACCGCGTGACGACATCCTTGCCTTCGACGATTGAGTCGGCCCAAGAATTCTCGATAAAACTTTCGTCATGCCGCTCCGATTGGAGACGAATAACTTCCCGCTTTCGCGCAAGTGCAACTCCGTGCCTCTGTGCCTCCGTGAGATCATCTCTCTGAGAGCCAGCGCATTCGTAGCGGAGCGGCGTAAGCCGCCCGGCCCGCGAGTCGCTCGATGTGAACTTCGAATACGCGACTCGACTCGATCAACATTCGGGGCAATGGAGCACGCATTCTCCAACCGGCCGGGCGGCTTACGCCGCTCCGCTACATGGAGAACGAAAGCGTGGCGTTGGAGCGGTGCGTGAGCCGCCCCAACGCCGACGTTGGGAGGGACCGTTACGAATCACATGCCGAGCATGACGTCACGGCGTTCCGCGTAAGTCTGCGGCTCGCCGAGCACCGCGTCTTGCGGCAGGCGTGAAAAAGGTGTCAGGACTCGTTTCTGGGGAGTTGAGCTCGGACAAGATGCCGAGATGGGAAGGCCAAAACGTGCAGATGAAGCGGGTGGAATTCATCACGCCTTGAACCGAGGCAATGCCCGGTCGGCCATTTTCCACAAACCGGAGGACTACGAAGC
>CAIXSC010001065.1 GCA_903921945.1 uncultured Planctomycetaceae bacterium | reverse complement strand
TGCTGGATCCCGAAAACGACTGGATCACCGGCCAGGTGCTTGGGGTCGACGGCGGTCTCGGCCACGTCCTCTCCCGGCGCTAACCCGCTCGCGCCGGGCCGCGCCCTTGCAAGCTCACAAGGCGGTTCGGCCGACATCAACCGTGTCTGCTGCCGCCATTCATTCATCACGGAGACATTCCATGTCCGCCGCGCCTGCCTGGGGCTACTACTGGCTCTGGGCCGCTGGGATCTACAATCTGGTTTGGGGCTTGATCACGATCGCCGCGCCCCATCTGCTCTTCGACCTCACCGGGATTCCGCGAGTGAACTACCCGGAAATCTGGCAGTGCGTGGGAATGATTGTCGGGGTCTATGGAATTGGGTACATCATCGCCGGTTACGATTCGCGGCGTCATTGGCCGATTGTGCTCGTAGGACTTTTGGGCAAAATCTTCGGACCGATCGGATTTGTCGGCGCGTTGCTCAAGGGAACCTTTCCGCTCGCCTTCGGGGCGACGATCTTGACCAACGATTTGCTGTGGTGGGTGCCGTTCACGTTGCTCCTGCGGGACGCGTGGCGGGCCGCTCGCGAGACGTCCGGTCGGTGACGCGAAGCGAGGCGGCGAATGGCGACAGACGGCGTGTTGATTGTCGGCGGCGGCTTAGCGGGACTGTGCTGCGCGGTGCGTTTGCAGCAGGCGGGTGTTCCGTTCCAGCTTTTCGAGTCGGCGGACGCGGTCGGCGGACGCATCCGCACCGACATGGTCGACGGATTTCGACTCGACCGCGGCTTCCAGGTGTTTCTGGATAGCTACCCCGAGGCCCGCGAACTGCTCGACTACGAAGCCTTGCGTTTAAAGCCGTTCCTGCCCGGCGCGCTCGTGCGCTACGGCGGGCGCTTTCACACGTTAGCCGATCCGTGGCGCCGCCCGGGAAAGGCGATTGGGTCGGTGTTTTCGCCGATCGGCACGTTCAGCGACAAACTGCGGATCGCCAGCTTTCGTTCGTCCACGCTTCGCGGGTCGCTCGACGACCAGTTCGCGGCGCCGGAGACCACGTCGTTGGAATCGCTGCAACAACACGGTTTTTCCGCGTCGATCATCGAGCGTTTCTTCCGGCCGTTCCTGGGAGGCATCTTCCTCGACCCCGAACTGCGGACCTCAAGCCGGATGCTGCGATTCGTCTTCCGCATGTTTTCGACAGGAAACGCGACGCTTCCCGCCGACGGAATGGAGGCGATTCCACGGCAGCTGGCGGCGAAGCTGCCCGCCACCAGCATTCGGCTCAGGAACCGCGTGGCCAAGGTCGAGCCGCGAGCGATCACGCTTGCCAGTGGCGAACGCATCGAAGGACGGCAAACGGTGCTCGCCGTCGAGGGCAGCGCCGTGCGTGAACTGCTGGCCGATGCCGCCGCCACTCCGGAGGAGCGGGCCACGGTGGCCGAAGCGGGCCAATCGGTGACTTGCATCTACTTCTCGGCCTCGTCGGCCCCGGTCGCCGAGCCGGTGCTGATTCTGAATGGCGACGGCGAGGGGCCGGTCAACAACGTCTGCTTTCCGACCGTGGTAACACCGACGTATGGACCGGCGGGCAAGACGCTGGTGTCCGTTACGGTGTTGGGCACGGCTGCCGATCCGCAACGGTTGCTCGCCGATGTCCGGCGGCAACTGGAGCAGTGGTTTGGCAGCGAAGCGGCCGCTTGGTCGATTTTGCGAGTGTATACGATCCCGTTCGCGTTGCCGCGGCAATTCCCGCCCGCGTTGTCGACGCCCCGCCGCGCGGTGCGGTTGGCGAGCGGCTTGATCGTCTGCGGCGACCATCGCGACAACGCGTCGATCAACGGCGCGATGGTTTCCGGCCGCCGTGCCGCCGAGGCATTTTTGGAAGGTCCACGATGAACGACCCTTGGCATCGCTGGCTGTTCCTCGGGCAACTCGCCGCGACGCTGTACATGACCGGCTTGATCTGGTTCGTGCAGATCGTCCATTACCCGCTGTTCGGCGGCGTGGGCCGAGCGGTGTTCGCGGCGTACGAGCAGCGTCATTCGGCGCTAACGACTTGGGTTGTCGCCCCGCCAATGTTGGTCGAACTGGCGGCCGCCCTGATCTTGCTCTGGCTTCGTCCGCCGCAGTTGTCCCTGCCGCTGCTCTGGGCCAGCGCCGCGTTGCTGGCGGTGATTTGGTTGTCGACGTACCTCATCCAAGTTCCCTGCCATAGTCGACTGGTCGCGGGATACGACGAGTCGATCCACCGGTGGCTGGTCGTGTCGAATTGGATTCGAACCGCTGCCTGGACCGCTCGCGCCGCGTTGCTGCTGGGAATCGTCGACCGACTCATGGGAAAATGACCGCATCCTTCGAGCAAACGAGTGGCCGCGCTCGTTTACCGCCGCCCTCGTTTATCGCCGAGCCGCAGGCGAAGGCCGGGCTGGCATCCCGATCGGCTCCGGAGTGCCAATTGCTTTTCGCGGCTCGGGCGCCTTCGTGTTCTTAGCGTCCGCGTTTTCTCACCGACCCGATCGGCTGTGGCTGGGTTCGCACCCCGATCGACTCCGCGATGGCGAATCGCGCTTTGCGGCTGGGGCGCCGACGTGTTCTCATCGCTCTCGTTTTCTCACCGACCCGATCGGCGTTGGCTGGGTTCGTGCCCCGATCGACTCTGCGATGGCGAATCGCGCTTTGCGGCTCGGGCGCCGACTTCGGCTCGGCGGTAAACGAGGCAATCTCACTGCCCTCGTTTTCTCACTGCCTTCGTTTACTACCGACACCATCGGCTGTGGCTGGATTCGTGCCCCGATCGACTCTGCGATCGCGGATCTCGCTTTGCGGCC
>CAIXSC010001064.1 GCA_903921945.1 uncultured Planctomycetaceae bacterium | reverse complement strand
CTACATCGTGATTGCAGCCACCGGGAAAATGGAGATTTTGCGATTCTATCGGCTAGACGGATTCGTGTGGATTTCGGCTACGCAGGATCAGTTCTTTGTTTCGGTCGGCGCGTCGTTGCTGGTTCGGCCATTCAGCAGAGCGGCGGTGAGCGGCACGCTCGGCGTCGGCCGGGGCGGTGTGCTCGGCGCGCTGCAAATCGGCACAAGCCTCGACTTGGGTGTCGTCAGTCTTTTTGGAGCGGCCCAATTAGAGATTAACACTTATGCGACGTCACAGACGATTTATCGCTATAAGTTCGATTTCAAGAATAAGAAGATCACAGACGATGTCGAGGAGGTTGAACTCGGGCCTGGCGATGTCCAAGTCTACATGCTTGGGTCGCTGAAGATACTCGGCTCATTTGAGCTCGAAGGCTATTTCCAGATTGTCAGCTTGGACGAGCCGAATGTGCTGCGTATGTCGTTCGGCGCTTCGTTCGTCGCGTTCGACACGCTGGAGCTCAAGATCTCGGACTACACGTTTGACTTGCCAAAAACGCCCGACGGCGGAATTGTTATCAAGAGCGAAGCGGAGGTGGCAACGCCGTTCAATTCGGAAGTGTTCTCGATCAACGCGGCTTACCACGTACATATCAACACGCGGATCAAGACGGGTCCGCTCGACGAGTGGGATCAGGGCATCAAGCCCCAAACCTATTCGGTGCTTGGAGAGGGCGCCATAAAACTGTTTGGCGTCCTCGATATGCAGGGAAAACTGCTTATCGAAAGTGTTCGCGGCGTGTTCCGCATGGAAGTCGAGATGGCCTTGTTCGTCCTTGGACAAGGAATCGCGGCGCGGGGAGTTTACAGCAGCGAGGGGGAATTCGAACTGTATCTCGGCGGTGCGCTGTCGATCGGGTTAATGCCTGTCATCGGCCTGGTTGGCTACGTCGATATCCGCATTGCTCGCTTGGACGACAACGGCATAGATCCATTCGGCAATCAGGATTTTCGGATTTTCGTCGAGGGCAACATCGGGGCGGAGGTCAAGCTTTTTGGCCTCACGCTGGCCGGGGCTAATATCAACATTAAATACGATGGTTTCACCGGCGACGCCACGCTCACGCCATGCGTGCAGCTCCTTTTCCAGGATGCGTGCACCACGTTCAAGTTATTCAGTTTGAAAGTCCCGCCTCCGATCTACTTGGCGGGGAACCGCGACGACGCCGACAACTTAACTCCCGATGGCACGCCTCCAGCATTCGCTGGCGGCGACCTGTATTTGAATATTGGTCCGCGTGGTGGTCTGAGGGGGGCGGGAACGGAGGAGGCTATCAACGAGTCGATGCGCGTTCGGCACATCGATTACGACCTTGAATTGGGTGGGGAGGTTGTCCGAGTCGAATACGATGATCGAAAATCGACTTTTCGAGGTGTGAAACGCATCATCGCCTATGGAGGCGACGGCGTGAACACCGTGATCGTCGATCCGGATGTCGATGCGTCCGTGACCTATTATGGTGGCGATAGCCAAGACTTTGTTTATCTAAATGGTCCTGGTGACGCGTATGTAGACGCCGGCCAGGGCGATGACACCATTGTCGTCAATGGCGACAACGCCTACTTCGCCTTTGGCGATGGCTTCGGCCGCGACAATCTGACGCACAATGGTGAACGGCGGACTTACGATTTCGCGCGGACAACCGAATCGTTAACCGGCACGTGGTCAGAGAATCGGTTGAGTTTGGCGCCCTCGGGATTCCAACGACGAATCATTGGTTCGGCCGTGATCGGTGGACGGGGAGCCAAACTGATTCCGGCCGGGAACGGTGTTGTCATGGCGCACTTGCCTAGCCATGGATACAAAGTAGGCGATTTTGTGGAAATCGACACGCCAAATTCGCTGGTCTACTCGGGAACATTCAAGGTGACCGGCGCCAGTGCGGACACCTTCGAGTTTCTGACGTTGCCTTCCAGCGTTGACACGCCTCGTGGCTCGAGCGTTGACGTCGTGGCCACTGGCGACGAACCGACTCGGCATCTCAAAGCTTTCCATGACGGCGTCAATACCGCGTACATCGAATACCACGGTGTCGATGCGGTCGAGTCGTTGCGACTCAAGAGT
>CAIXSC010001063.1 GCA_903921945.1 uncultured Planctomycetaceae bacterium | reverse complement strand
TTCGCGAACTCCACCGCTTCCTCATGACTGACGTAGTAGGCCGGGTGCTGGTCGCTCCGGCCGCGATCCCAGTCCTTGATAGAGCCCATCACCACTTCCCACAGCTTCTGCCAGCACTCCGTTTCCATGATCCAATAGCCCTGCGTCAGTATCACGGTCACTGGGTTTTCATCGTTGTACCTCCCGGCTTCTTCCTCCGGACTGCCCATCCGGAAGGTCCCCGGGGGGCACCAGCGAAAACGGACCGGCACTCCCTTGACTTCGAGTGTCAGCAAGTCGCCCGCCTTTGTGCCAACGCTGGGGCGCGTGAACATGGTCGGCGACAGCGAATTGTTCGATAGTGAACGGAACTTCGACGAAGCGCTTTGTTCGAGCGTCAACGCCTTTTGCGACGCTTCCAGAGCGGCTTGCAGCCGCTCCGCTTCACGCTCCGCCGCCGCCAGCTTCGCTTCAACAGCTTGCTTTTCGGTGCCGCGTTGTTGCAGTTCCGTCGTCTTTTGCATGGCAAGCTGCGACTGCTCCGCGGCCTTCGCTTCCGCCGCCGCGCGGGCGGTCGCTTCCGTTTTCAGTTTGGTTTCCAGATCGGCCGCCTTGCTGTCCGCCGCTTGTTTCGCCAAACGGTCCTCCTGGTTGAGCTTCCCCAATTCCGCGTATTGCGTCCTCAGGCGTTCAATCTCCTTCGCGAGCGAACTCGCGCGGGACTGTTCGTCGAGCAGTTGGGCGCTCAATCGCGTCACTTCCTCGGCGGTGTCCTTAACCCGAGCCGTTTTCTCGTCCGCTGTCTCTTCGACCGCCAGCCAGTCGCTCAGCCGCTGTCGAGCGCTGCCGAACGAGGCGTCCGCCAAGGCGAACGCCTCCACGGTTCCCGCCTCGCTCCACTGTTTGCCGGCTTGGTCTCCGTCCACCTTCAGCTCGCCGTAACGGGCCGTCGACCGTAACCGCTCGGGAACACTTTGAAGCAGTCGCTGGTACTCGGCACGCGTATTGCCCGCCGTCCGCGCCCGCTCGTTCGCTTCCCAGTCCCCCACTAGTCGGCTGGCGAACTGTTCGAGACGCGGACCGGCGTTGTCGGCGTCCCCGGCGTCGAGCAGTTTGCGGATCGCGTCGAAATCAGAGCGCAAGGCGGAATTGCGGGCATCGAGTCCCGGGGCGTCCGCCTGCCAACGGATTCGCTGCCACATGTCGCCCAAGGTCGTGTAGCGTGGCAGCAGCCGTTCCAATTGGCGGCGTGTGTTGAGCGCCTGTCGCAGCGCGGACTCCGCCCGCGCGAGCCGTTCTGGCCGCAGCGAAGCTTGCTGCCACCAGTTTTCCGCCGCCGAATCCCGCCGCGCCTGGTCGGCCTCCTCCACCAGCGACCTGACCGACGCCGCGTCGGATGCAGACACCTCGCCAAGCTGGCTCCGCAACACCTCGACCGTTTGCCAACGCCGTTCATGCGCGTCGGCCAACAACTTCCAGCCCGCCCCGCCGAGCAACAAAAACATGACCGCGAAGATCGGCGCCATGAGCGTCAACTGGCGTCGACGGGCCTGGGAACGCCGCCATGCCGCGATCGCTTCGACCACTTCGGTCGCGGATGCGAAGACGCGGGAA
Source organism: uncultured Planctomycetaceae bacterium (assembly GCA_903921945.1). Classification (GTDB taxonomy): domain Bacteria; phylum Planctomycetota; class Planctomycetia; order Pirellulales; family Pirellulaceae; genus CAIXSC01. The sequence continues at coordinate 2,565 of CAIXSC010001063.1, read as the reverse complement.
TCACGGTTCTTCTTCGGATCGGGTTCGATCAGCCCTTTCAAGAGGATGGAGGCGATGCCAGCGGGAACGCCGGCCACGCGTAGAGCGTCGTATTTCTCCTGCGGCGTCATCTCTTGCTTGTGGAACTGGCCGGTGAGGGCGACGTAAGCCACGGCGGAGAGAGCGCGGATATCGTTCGCCGCGCTGACGGGCGCCTCCCCGGTCAGTTGAGCTGTCGGCGCAAAGTTCTCTGTACCGCCTCCCGTACACGTCGAGTTCAACGAAAGCAACGCCTTGCCGATGTCCTTGGAATTGCCGAAGTCCACGAAGCGGATGCGGTTGCCGGGCTCGACCAGCACATTGCGTGGCGACAGATCGCCGTGGGCAATCCCGGCATCGTGCAATCGCCCAAGCGCCTCGAACATCTTCTCAACCAAATCGATACGCTCGGACATCGACAAGGGCCGGTCGCCACCGACGTATTCATGGATCTCCTTTCCCGAGATACGCGACATGACGATGTAGGGAGCGACGTTGTCGGCCATGTCGCTCGTGTCGCTGCTGTCGCCGCTCGCATCGGGGCGACCGAGGTCGCCCGGAACCTTCGCCTTGTGCAGGAAGAACAATGTGGGGATCAGATCGGCCGGGATCTGGCTCGAGCCCAACACTTGGCATTCGCGTTGATGCCGCTTGCGGACGGTGCGGTCGTTCGGGTTCTTGACGATCTTGACCGCCAAGTTGCGACGCAGTTCGTCCGTCGCGGCGAAGACCGCGCCGTAAGCCCCTGGCTTCCCGAGCGGTTCTCCCAGGGTGACCTTGTTTTTCGCCAGCGATTGCCGCGTCTCGGCGGAAATCGTGAACTGCGCCTCGGCGGACGCGAATCCCGCCGCCCGACGCATATTCGGTCGGACGCTCGATGCGGGCACCGATTCAGGCATGATGTGAAACTCCCATGAGGCGCCGCGTTTACAGCGTTTTGTCCGCGAAGCGATTCTTCAGGTCTAACAGCGCTTTCCCTTTCAGGTGTTTCACCTGGTCGGGTGAAAGGCTCATTTGGTGGCCAATCTCGGCGTAGCTCATGCCGTCGATGTAATAATAGCGCAGCACTTCCCCGCGCGGGTCCTCTTGAGCACACCAGCGGTCGATCGCGTCGAGCACCTCTTCGCAATCGAGCCGATGCTTTTCTCGCAGGTGTCTCTCACAGCTTTCAACCAGCGGCCGGATTTCCAGGGCGACGATCGCCTCACCACGTTTCCGCCGCTTCAGGTAGTCCCTCGCTTGATTGGCCAGCGCGATGGAAAAGTACGTCGTCAGCGTCTTGAGGGTCGAATCGCGTTGGAGATCGCTGATTCCGGTTTCTAGCACTCGAGCGACCACATCGTTCCACAGGTTTGTGAAACGCAAGCTGGTGTCGCTGGCCACCTGCGGACCAAACACTTTCAGCATGATATTGCGGAGGTTGTTCCGCAGATGCTGGTCGACCCATTCGCACAAATCCCTTTCGACATCCTTGCGTTCAGGAGTGCCGGGATTCGTGGAGTGCAGGTTCGCAATCAAGAATCGTAGGTGTTGCTCTTCGGTCATCGCGGTCTTAGTCGCCATCGGTGAACTCCCCGTAGATATCGGGCCATTATGCGAACGATTTCCGCAGCGAGTCCACTCGATTTGTCGACTCGCCCCACACCATCGGCGGCATCACATGGCTTGCCGCCGCTACAATCTGTTTTCGGGTAAGCCTAGGGAGTGCTCGACGGCGTCGCGGCGTCCGTCGCAGCTTCCGCGGCAGCTTCCGCCGAAGCCTGCGTCGTGGGCGCTGGGAGCTTGGCGTTCGCCGCATCCTGGCCCGCCGGCTGGTCGCGGTACTTCTTCAACGATTCGAGCCGGTTCCATTGGCGGGCGAGCACGTTGGTGGACGACCGGGTCGAGACCGGCGCGAGGCCGCGTTTGGCATCGTTCACGGCTTCTTTCCGCGCGACGTCGGTGCGCAGTCGATCGAGGCTGCGGCCGACTCCGTCCGTGGTCGCATGGACGCCGCCCGAGACCGACGTGACCATGTCGAGCGTTTGCGATTCGACGTCGGCTTGCTCGCGGCGGCTTTGGAGCACCGCGACCTCGTGTTCGGCCGATTCGAGCGCTCGGCGCATGTCGGCCAACGCGAGCTCGGCCTCCTTCTCGCTCTTTTCCAATCGAGCCAACCCCGACTTTTTGATTTCCAACTGTTTCGATTCGGCTTCCTGAGCCGCCATCAGGTCGTCGAGATGCCGTTGGAAATCGACAAGCGGATAATCGGTGCCGGCGAACCGGACGGTGGCGAGCGTTTCGCGTTCGGCCCGTTCCAGGATCGGATACGCCTCGGACAGCAGGCGTTGGCGAGTCGCCGCGCTGGTTTCGAGTTTCGCGACATCGTCGCGAAGCTGCGCGATTTGGGTTTTGGACTGGCTGAGCTGCACTTGGCGATCGATCACCTCCTTGCGAACGACGGTCAGATCGTGAGCCAGCTTCCGATCGTGGACCTCGTCGGGGATCTGTTCCTCGATCTGAGCGACCGTGCCTTGGGCCCCGGCGCGAAAGTAGCCACCCAGTTCG
>CAIXSC010001062.1 GCA_903921945.1 uncultured Planctomycetaceae bacterium | reverse complement strand
GGTGAACCTCGATCGCACAACCGATCATGCGATTTGAGAGCTGGTCGAATCCCATCTTCGTGCTCTTCGTGTCCTTCGTGGTTGCTCCAACTGAGTTCTGTGGTCCATGTCCTGAGTGGCGATCACACGTTCCAGCTCAAAGCCAGCCGGCCCCAGCGTCGACGGACAGGATGTCCGTCGTACGAGGAGGCATCCGAGCATCCCCGCATCCAACTCCACGCACTTTCTCTCTGTTCGCCATGGCCGGATTTTGCTAACTACCGCCTGGGGTAGTGGCATTTCGGGCCCTCGTGGAACAGCCAGGCTATGAATTGGCAAGCACTCAATCCGCTTCGGTGGGCAACCGCCGCTAAACACGGCGCCGGCGCGCTCTGGGAAAAGCGTCCTCGTCTCACCAAACGGCGAGTCGCTTGGGGGCTCGCTGTCTCGATGCTCGCCGGCGGCGGAGCACTCTACGGCTACCAGAAGCTTGGCCCTGGCCGTCGACCGGCCGCTCCCGCGAAAACCGCTCAGGATAAGCCCGTCCAGCCGATTCCCGACACGGCCAACGCCGATCCCAACTCGCCCAATACGCCAACGCTCGATCCCAACGCGGTCGCCGCCAACCCCGTCGATCCCAACGCGGTTGATCCCAACACCGTCGATCCCAACGCCGTTGCCCCCAACAACGTTGACCCCAACGCAGCCGATCCCAACGTAGTCGATCCCAATACGGTCGATCCGAACGCGGTTGATCCAAACATGGTCGACCCGAACGCGGTCGACCCGAACACCGTTGGCTCGAACACCGTCGGTCCCAATGCTGGCGATCCCAACACCAGCGATCCGAATGCCGTTAATCCCAACGCCGTTAATCCGAGCGGCATTGATCCAAACGCTGTGAGTTCGAACCCCAGCGATCCGAATGCCGGCGTTTCGATGGCCGGCGAGCCGAACGCCGCCGATCCCAATTCGGTCGATCCCAATGGCGCGGCGGCGGTCGCAACTGGCGCTGCGGGCGGCGATGGGAACGCTGCGGGAGCCGTCGCCGGTCAACCGGCCGTGTACGCGGCTGGCGACGGCCAGGCGGGCGATTCGGACCCCGCTGGCTCCGCTGCTCAACCCGGCCAAGGCGGCCAAGCGATCGCCGGCGACACCATAACCGATCCCCAAGCCAACGTCGACGCCACTGGCTTGGGCGGAGCGCCGGCACCGATGGCTGGCGTCCCAAGCACTCGTTCCCGCAATTCGTTGCGTTCAGGGTTGGCGGAAGACGATCCGCAGGCCGGAGCACCCGTGACCACCACGCCACCGGTTCCACCGACGCCCGCCGACCTTATGCCTGTGCCTCGGCGTCCCCAACCATCACCACCCGAAGAACATGTGAGGCTCCCACCGGAAGCCGCTCCCAACTTGAGCCCTGAAGGCGTTCCCGGCGGCAACGCGATCGGAAATGGGATGGGCGGCGCAATCGGTAGCGCATCAGGCGCGATCGGTAGCGCGGCAGGAGCGATCGGCAGCGCGGCAGGAGCGGCAGGAGCCGCTGCCAGCGCGACCGGTTCGGGCTTGCCGCGGTTCGGAGGCGGTTCGCCTTCGCTGATGGCCCCGCCACCCGCTCCACCCTACACGCCTCCCACACCGACGAGCCCCGTCGCCGGCAGCCCTGTCGCCGGCAGCCCTGTCGCCGGCAGCCCTGTCGCCGGCAGCCCGAACGCCACCAGTCCAGCCGCGATCAACCCCGGTTCGAACAGTACTGGTTCGATCAACCCTGGGGCGAATTCGCCGAGCTCCCGTGGATTGACCTCCGTGCCCGTTTCCACACCTTCCACACCGAGCTTCGCCGCGCCGCCGGATGGGCCCGCCACTCCGTACGGCGGCGGTTCGGGAGCTGCCGACACCGAGCCGGGCGTGTTGCCAGACATGGGAGGCTTGCCGATCGTCGCCAGTCCCATGCCGGGCGCGAAGAGCCTCGAGGGGCCGCAAGTGCCGATGCTGGAACTGCAGAAGCTCGCGCCCGAGGAAGTAAAAGTTGGCAAGCCGGCGCGGTTTGAGATCAAAGTGAAAAATATCGGACGTGTGGCGGCGCAGCACATCGTGGTCATCGACCAAATTCCTCGCGGCACCAAATTCCTCGAAGCGGCTCCTCCCTGCGTTCGTGGCGTCGACGGTGTCTTGCGCTGGCAAGTCGGGGCGCTCGGACCAGGCCAGGAAACCACTATCGTCCTGCAACTGCTTCCCGAGCAGGAAGGGGAGATCGGCAGTGTCGCGCAAGTGATCTTTCATAGCCAAGCCGCCGTCCGCACCGTCTCCACCCAGCCACGCGTGTCGATCGAACATCAAGTCGCGGAACGCGTCTTGATCGGCGATCAAGTGAAGCTGACCTTGGCCGTCGCCAACCGCGGTAGCGGGGCCACCACCAATTTGGTGCTCGAGGCCACTTTGCCCGAATCGCTCGGACATCCGGCTGGCGCCGAACTCGAATACCCGATCGGCATCCTCCGTCCCAACGAGACGCGGCGTATCGAACTATCGCTGCGAGCCCAACGACCGGGGGCGGCCGCCTGCCAGTTCGTCGCTCGCGAAGAATCGCAAACCTTGGCGGAAGATCGCGTGACGCTCGACATCCAGGCCCCGCAATTGCAAGTCGGCGTCGCGGGTCCGAAGGTCCGGTATCTGGACCGTCAAGCGACCTACAGCATTTCAGTCGCCAACCCTGGCACAGCCGCGGCGACCAACCTGGAAGTCATCGCCTACTTGCCCCGCGGCCTCAAATTCCTCTCCGCGGAGAACCAAGGACAATACGACCCGCAGCGCCATGCCGTGCTGTGGGGACTGGCCGAGCTGCCGTCCGGCGTCATGGGCGCCTCGCAACTGGTCGTCGTGCCGGCCGAACCGGGCGAACAACGGATCCGCGTCGAAGGCAAAGCCGATCTGCGGCTGGAACACGCCTTCGAACAACCCGTGCTCGTCGAAACGCTTTCCGAAATCCAATTCTCGGTCGTCGATACGGCCGACCCGATCGAAGTCGGCAGCGAAACGACCTACGAAATCAAGCTGCAAAACCGCGGCTCGCGAGCCGCCTCCCAGGTGCGGGTGACGGTCGAGTTCCCCGCGGAACTGACGCCCACTGGCGGCGACGGCCCCACAGCGGTCGCGATTCGCGGCCAACAATTGCTCATCGATCCACTGGCGCGGCTCGCCCCCAACGCCCAGGCCACCTACCGGATCCGCGCTCGCGGCGCCGCCAAAGGCGACCCCCGGATCCGCGTTCTGGTCGCCTCGGACGAGTCGCCCACCGCAGTCACCAAAGAAGAGAGCACTCGCGTATACTCGGACGAGTAACCTGCACGGCACACCGCCTTCAGGTTCGCCTTCAACTTCACGTTCGCCTTCAACTTCACGTTTGCCTTCAACTTCACGTTTGATTTCCCGGTCAACGTCACGCGCGCCTTCACGTTTGATTTCGCTATCCACTACAACTTCACCGTTGTGTTCGTGTCCGTACTCGTGTCCGTACTCGTGTCCGTGTGCGCCTCGTCGCGGATTGTCGGTGCCACTGGAACGCGGCTGCCCGTCCTCAACCAACCACCGTGTTGTATCGACCTTCGATTCTGATCTTTGGCGACAGCTCGCCACCTGAGTTCACCTCCGCCTGCGGTTGGCTGCGATCGCATGGCGACGTCGTCGAGGCGGAGCGGCTCGATGACGGCCGGCTGACGCGACGTATCGCGGACGGTTGGCACCCCGAACTCATCGTGGGGTTGCAGGACCGTCCGGGGCAATGGCGCGAGGACGACGTTCAGGCACTGTCGCGCCGTTGGCCGCTGGCCGTGTTGGTGACGCTCTTGGGCAGTTGGTGCGAAGGCGAGCCACGGACGGGCCGGCCGCTTCCCGGGGTTGCTCGCGTGTTGTGGCATCAATGGGAAGCGGCGTTCGGACTGTTTTGGGATGACGCCAGCGACTCGCCGTCGCTCGAAGAGTCCGGCGGTCGTGATGTCGAGCGGTTTGACGATCGTGGCGCCGCATTCGAGCCACCCGCGACAATTCCACCTCGGCCACATGCCTGGCGCCAACAGTGGAGCCACCCTTGGCGTCAACCTCGGATCCGCAGCGTCAACGAAGCGTGGCTGGATCCACTGCCGCCCATGACGGATCGGCTGCCGCCGGGGTGCCTGATCGCGATCGACGCGGCCGAGCCCGCGGGATTCGACATGCTGGCGGATGTCTGCCGGGAAGCCGGGGCGCTGGTTTCGCGATTTCGCCCCGAGTCACCGGGCGAGGTACGCGGGGCCGCGATAGTGCTTTGGGACGAACCCGGGTGGTCGCGGCTCGATGGCGAACGGCTGGCGGCTTGCGTGCTCGCGGCCGCCTCCACCCCGGTCGTAGCCCTATTCGGCATCTTGCGGTGGCAAGATTGGCGCCACGCCGAGTCGCTCGGAGTGGCCGTATCGCTCGCCAAGCCGTTCCAACTTGCGCACCTCATCTGGCACTTGAATCGAATCTTGCGAGTTCCGGCTGGCGGGAATCTGCGGGCCAGGAACAGCGCCGAACGCGCCACGGCTGCTCTCCACGGCTGAAAAGAGGTCGCCGAGCTGTCAAACCGGCACCGCGGGCGGTTGCTTTGTCCGTGTCCTTGGGGAATCCTTACGGAGGAACATTTTCGCACCGTCGCCTGCCGGACGGGTCGAGCGGGTTTGAAAACGTTCCCGCAAACCCACTCTGCCCGCTCGCCGTGGACCGCCTCCGTATGCTCGACGATCGTCCCCGAGATCCACCGCCACACACCCGGCCGAGACATCCAACCGTCGCGAACCGATTCCACGGGGCGCTCGTCTGGACGTCTTTCGTCGTAGTCCTCGCGGTCAATGCCGGCTGTCAACGGTCCGAATTGAAGCTCCCCGAGTCGATCCGGCAGAAGATCGCCGAAAGCAATCGCGCGGCGAGCGAATCGAAGCCGATGACGCCGCTCCCGACGGTTCCTAGCGACGGCATCTCCTCGCGGTTCACGGTTCGCCCATTCGAGGATTGGACGATGCGGGAGGCGGCCGCGGTGGCATTGAGCCGCATCGGCGAACCCGCCGTGCCCGCGCTGGTGGAAGCTTTGAAAAGCCCTGATCCCAACATCAGGCAACAAGCCGCGGATACGCTTGCGAGAATCGGACCGGCCGCCGCGAACGCGGTGCCGGCGCTCACCGGATTGCTGGAAGATCCGGATCCGCGAGTCAAGAAATCGGCGGTCCGCGCCTTGGGCCAAATCGGCCCCGCCGCCGCCACCGCCGTCCCATCGCTCATGCGAGCCCTGGAATAGCCGCCCGCGCGCCCGACGAGGATCGCGGATCGACGGGTTGAACCACGAAACACGCGAAACCCACGGACGAGCTAGTCTTCAAAACCCACGAGCAGGCTCATGGACTGGATCGAGCCGGTTCGCCGAGCACCTTGACGAGCCGCTCGCGGGTTTCGGGCTTGGAGAGTTCGAGCTTGCCGAAACCGTACTCGGCGCCCTCCGCCACCGCAGCCGCTTGATGCTCGGGATAGTTCGTGACGAGCATCATCGGGACGGCGCCGAGTTGCGGGTCGCGTTTGACCCGCTTGATGATGTCGAGCCCATCCGAGTAATCCTGGTCGAGCTTGCGGTTCACAAGCACGAGATCGATCGAGCCGGCCTGGAGCGCGGCCAGCGTGTCATCGAGGCCGTGTGCCTGTAGCACCTCGGCCCCGAACCCCGATTCCAACATCCGCCGAATCGCGGCGTGATCGGGGACGCAATTCCCCACGTCCAAGACACGCTTGCCCATCGATGCTTTCGTTCCCTTCGCGACTTTCGTTCCCTTCGCGACTGTCGAGACGTTCGCGCAGTTCGCGTCTCTCGAGACTCCTGCGTCTTCCTACTTCCCGGCTTCGATGGCGAATAGATGGTCTTTGTTCGCGATGTACAGGACACCGTTGGCAACCACGGGCGTCGTATACACGGAACTCAACATATTCACTTCGAAGATCGGGTCATGCTTCTCCGAGCTGACTTTGAAGATGACGATATCGCCGTCCTCGTCGCCGATGTAAACATGATCGCCCACGATCAGCGGCGAGCCCCACGACGCGGCCAACATGTCGTAGGTCCAGTAGACCTTGCCCGACTTGGCGTCCACGCAGTGGATCAAGCCGCTGAAGTCGGCGATGAACAGCAGGTCGTTCTTGATGGCGACCGTCCCGCAACTGCGGTGCATCGTCTCTTCGAAATCGATCTTGCCGTCTTGGTTGGCGTCGTAGGTGGAATACCGCCAGACGACGGCCGAATTGGGGTTGGCAATCGCTACTTCACCCTTGTCCGGCTCGACGGCCTGCACTCGCTTGTGTGCGATCACCTTTTGGGTTTGCCGATCCACAGCCAGCATTTCGCTGACGTCGCCCCGTTTCGTCGGGTCGATGCAGTACAGATGGCCAATGCCTTCGCCGTGCTCGGGGTCCTGGCCGACCGCCACGTACACCAGTCCGTCGTACACCACCGGCGTGCCGATGATATCGTTGCGGGTTCCGCGGCCGCCGAGGATCAACACGGCGTCCTTGGGATTGAGATCGGCCTTCCACAGGAGTTCCGGCTTTCCGTCGACGCCCTTGTCGGCCTTGAAGCTGTAGAGCCAGCCGTCGCCGCCGCCAAAGAACACTTGCGGCACTCCGCCCAGCGTCGCGACCGTCGGGGACGACCATTGGCCGTGATGGATATTGCCGCCCGGCGACTTGTCGGTCCAGAACACCTTGCCGGTGTTCTTATCCATCGCGAAGAAGCTGGGAGCGTCCGGCGACGGGATGTTCAAGTGCGATTCGTCCACGCCGTTCGAGGTGCAGACGAACAGAATGTCGCCGACAGCGGTGACCGAGCAGCTGCACATGTTGTGCTGTGAAACGCCCATTTCCTTCATCATGTCGTAGACCCAGATCACGTCGGCTTCGTCCTTGTCGGCGGGTCCGAGGATCTTGAACGCGGACAATCGGGGGCCGACGAGCGAGATACGGAAATCGCGTTCGGCGCCGCCGGCGTTCGCGGTGAACGACCACCGCTTGCCATCTTCGTCCGTCTTGACCGCGACTTCGGCCGGCAGTTCAGCGCCAACGGCCGCGAACCGCCCGCGGATCACGTCGGTCAACTTGCCTTCCTTCAGTCCGGCGAGAATTCCGGCGACTTGGTCTTGCGCGGCGTCTTCATTGCGCATGACCTCGAACAGCTTGGCCGGATCCTTGGTTACGGGCCCGTCGTCCTCGCCATCGTGAAAGCCTTCCGTGTCGAGGCAGCGCACTTCGCCGCGGCTGGTTACAAACCACGCCCGCTTGCCTTCGACGTACGGCGAGCAGCAGATGCCTTGCATCGGCCAATCGTGAACGCGGCCGGTCGGCAGCTTTTCGCTGCTGTGCTGCCACAGGAACTTGCCGTCCGCCTCGTTGAAGCACAGCAGGACGCCCAGATCGACGTCGGCGGCATACCGCTTCACGTATCCACCCGAGTTATTCGTGCCGATGTACACACGGCCGTCAGCGATCACCGGGTTGCCATAGGTCTGGCTGCCCAAGGTCACCACCCACTTCACGTTTTCCGCCGCATCCTTCTTCCACGCGCCGGTCTTGCGGTCGAAGTCGCCCGGTTGCCACTGAACCGGGATGTTGTCCGCCACGGGCACGTTGTTGCGGAACGGTGTGCCGCCCCACTGCGGCCAATCGCCCGCCTTAATGACTGGATTGGCCGACTTGTCGATCGCGGGCGCCTTGGCGGCAACAGCCGCCACGGCGGCTACGGTCGCGGCCGCGGCCCCAGCGCCGGCGGCCGGCGCTTCCGGCTTCGGCTCGTCAGCCGGCTTGCCTTCCGCCGGCTTATCACCGGCTGGCTTGTCCGCGGCTGGCTTGTCGCCGGCCGGTTTCGCATCGGCTGGCGTCTCGGATGCCGGCTTCTCTTCAGCCGGCTTTTCCGGGGCTTTTTCCTCCGCTTTTTCCTCGGTCTTCTCGGCTGGCTTTTCCTCGGTCTTTTCAGCCGGTTCGGGCTTGGCGTCGTCGCTCTTGGGAGCGGCGGCGCCGGTGGTGGAGGAGGTGCCGGCCGGCTTCGCGCCACCGGGGCTGGCGGGCGGTGGAGCGGGCGGTTGGCAACCGCTGATGAGCACGTTCAGCACGAGGCCGAGCGTGAAGGCGAAAACGATGGCCACGTAGGGCTTGAAACGCTGGGACATGCGGACCTTTCTCCTAACGCGTTGGGGTCGAGGCGAGCGCGGGGGACTGCGCGGCCGCGACTACTTGTTCGGGGTCACGGTGACGTTGTCGATGAAGATTTCCGCGTTGGTCGCGTTCCCGAACAGACCCGGGCTTCCTTGGGTGTTCGGGCGGGAATCTTCCAGTTCCACGGTCCATTCGGCCGGCTCTTTTTCATCGCGCGGCCAGATCTTGCCTTTCAGGTACGCTTTGCCGTCTTTGTTGGCGGCTTGGAACTTGATGGTGTACCACTTGTTCGGTTCCCATTTGAAATCGATCCGCTTGTAATGGCGGTGATCGTGGGAGACCCAACTGGTGAGGAACAGCTTTTGGGCGAGCCCTTGCATGTCCAGGGTGTAGCCTTGGGCGATGAGGCCGATGTCCGGCATCTTGTTGTCCGCCGTGGCCCCCTTCACATCGGCTTGGATGGTGTAGTCCGACAGGTCGGACTGCCCGAACCAGCAGCGGCTGCGGGTGCCCTTGGGGATCGTGGTGACCTTGACGATGACGTTCGAGCCATCGACCTTGCGGGTGACGTGGCGGTAGCGGGCCCCGACCCAGGTGAGCGGGGCGTCGGTCAGGCCTTCGAAGTCAAACTTCCAGGGCAACGGGGGCACGATGCGGATGCGGGACTTGGCGCTCAGTTCGCCCACTTTGGCGGTCACGAAGGTGGCGACATGGCTGGCGTCGGCGGGAATTTTTAGAGTGCCGTCGCTGGAAATTTCCCCCGGCCCTTCCACCGAGAACTCGGCGGGCGTTTCCTTGAGGAACTGGCCCTTGCTGTTGAACAGCTTGACGGTCAGCTTTTGCGTGGCGCCGGGCCGCAGCAGCAGTTCGCACGGAACGACTTGCACGAGCGCCGGTGTCGGATCGTCCGTGGCGGGCGGTTCGGAAGCGGGTGGCGGAACCGGTTCGAAAGCGGGCGTCTTGCCGGCGTCGGCGAAGCAATAGGTCGCCTCGGACGTTTGCACATAGACGCGGCCGTAGCAGGCAATCGGCGAGGCGTTGCATTCTTCGCCGGTGCCGAAATTCCCCTTCGCTTTCACTTTCACGCCTTGCTTGTCGTCGGGGCTGAGAATCCACCAACGGCCGTTGGCTTCCATGTAGTAGATCTTGCCGTCGGCATACAGCGGACTGGCGCGGCCCATGGTGCCGACGGAGAAACGGCGGCCGATCTTTTCCCCGGTGGTCGCGTCGACGACCCACAGTTTGCCGGCGTCGTCGAAGCAGTACAGGCGGTTATCCACCTTCAGAATCGAAGACTTGCCGATACCCAGCTCTTCCGTCTTCCAGATGGTGCCCGATTCCGTGATGTTTCCGGACTTCGTGCCGTCGATCAACGCGACGGCGCCCATCGCCGTGCCCTTAATGTTTTCCTCGCTATGGCCCATGTAGATCCGTTGGCCATCGGCGAGCGGGGCGATGTTCAGGCCGCGGCGCGAGAAGGCGTACTGCCACAGAACCTTGCCAGTCCGGGGTTGGAAGGCCCAGACTTTGCCGTCACCGCAGCCGATCACGAGCGCCTTTTGGCCGTTAAGCATCGTGATGATCGGGGCGCTATACGTGGTGTCTTCGGGCAACAGCGTGGTGCTTGCGAACCATGTGGTCTCGCCGGTGAGTTTGTTGAAGGCGAGGAAACGGTGAGCCGGCCGGGCCATTTCGCCCCAGCCGATCACGACCGCGCTGACGATCACCAAGTCGTCGACCACGATCGGGAAGTTGGTCCGGCCGCCGTAGGTGCTGAGCAGACCGAATTCCTCGTGGAGGGCCCGTTTCCAGAGCAACTTGCCGCTTTCCGCGTTCAAGCACGCGAAATAACCGCACACGCCGAGCACATAGATGTTTCCGGATGCGGGATCGGCGATGACCGAGGACCAGCCGAGCCGCGTGTCAGGCACGTCGGAAGACCATACGTTGAAACGGTGTTCCCAGGCCGTCTTGCCGGTCGCCGCGTCCACGCACACGACTTTCTCGCCCTCTTCCGCCGTGCCCGGTTGGTCGCGAACGATCGTGTAGAGCTTGCCCAAATAGGTGATCGGGGTGCTGCGACCGCCAAGGTCGGTGCGTTTCCACACCAAGTTCGAGCCTTCGCCACCGCGATGGTCCCACTTGTCCGGCAATCCGGTAACGCGAGCAATCCCGTTTTGTTCGGGTCCCCGCCAGTAAGTCCAATCGCCACCAGGGGAAGGCTCGGCGCCGAACGCCGCCGAACCGGCGAACGAGAGGGTCAAGCCGCCCATCGCGGAGCTTTGATCGCCGCCGCCGCTGGAAGCGAACATGCCGAGCGGAGATGGAACGGAAACGGCAGGAACCAGCAGCCAGCCAGCAGTGGCCACAAGAATGCCGAGCACCGTCCGCCAAGATCGCGTCGCATTGATGTTCATGGCAGGGGAGGCCGCGCGGGGAAACGCGGCATAGTGGTGGGGAGGTGGGTTACGCCGAATATTCTAAAGTTTACGACGGCGCGAGTCGCGCCACAAGCACTAGACCAGCCGACGAACGCCTCGCCCAACCAGCACGTTTCCCGCCGAGCCGCAGGCGACGGCCGGGCATGCACGCGAATCAGCGACTCCAGCCCGGCAAACGTCTCCACCCGATTCGTTTCCCGCCGAGCCGCAGGCGACGGCCGGGCATGTAGGCGAATCGGCGACTCCAGCCCCGCAAACGTCTCCGCCCGATTCGTTTACCGCCGAGCCGCAGGCGAAGGCCGGGCATTCACGCGAATTAGCATCTCTAGCCCGGCAAACGTCTCCACCCGATTCGTTTACCGCCGAGCCGCAGG
>CAIXSC010001061.1 GCA_903921945.1 uncultured Planctomycetaceae bacterium | reverse complement strand
GGCGGTCGGCGGCGGTCAGTCGCGGGTCCGCGTACAGCCGAGACAGAATGAACAACGCTTGGCGGTGCTTGCCCGCTTCAACTTCGGCCCGCGCCTCGTTCCAGCCGCGCTCGATCATCGCTTCTTTGGGATCGAAACGCACGCCCTCAGGCCCCGCACCGCTCGCGATTCCAGCAACGGGATTCGGCGTACCGGGCGCAACAGCGGGCGGCCCTACACCCGAATCCACCGGCTGCTCTGCCAAGCTACCGTTCACGGCCGGTGTCGGTGCCACCGGACCGGGCGAAGTTGCCGAGGCCCCGTTTACGGCCCGGTCGGTGATCGACGGTGACGGGTATTCAGACGAAGGGTAATTCGGCGAGGGAGTGTTGGGCGAAGGATTATTAGGCGATGTCGAAGCACTCGCGGTGTCGGCAGCGCGGTCGACAGACGGCGTGTTACCGGGCGGCGTGTCGCCGGGCGGCGAGCTGATTGGAGGAGCGGTAATCGGAGGCGAGCTATTGGGCGGAAAGGGGCCTGCGAACGAGTTGCCTAGGGGCGGAGCGCCGGGATTCTGGACGGGGCGGGTCATAGTGTTTCCCGAACGCTCGACGGGCGTTGTCGATTCGCCTCGTTCCAAACCGACGGGGCGGCGTGGTTCGGTCGCGGCATCGATGAGCGCTGCGCGGTCCTCGTTGACAGCCCGCATGGGCGGCGCTAACGAAGCGGCATCGCCTGGATTCGCGGGATTCGCGGGAACAGCCGGAGCAGCGGGAATCGCGGGAACGGCCGCCGGCCCCGAACCGGCTGCTGGCGTCCCGGTCGACGGGCCAAGCAGGCCGCGTTCGCGGTCCGTCGGCAGGTTGGGATCCGGAAAGTTGGCTGTGGGAAACGCGGAAGCTCCGCCGTTCATGGAGTTCCCAAGGCCATCCGTGGCAGGTTCGCTTGGGTCGGCCCCCTCATCGACGGTGAGCGTCGGCTCGCCTTCGGCCATCGCTTGGCTAACGTCCTTGGGAACGGAAGGAGGCGGCGCGTTCACCACGACGTAAACGCCGTAGAACATAGCGCCCAGCACTAAAATGACGAAACCTGTTTTCAAGGTTTGCACGTTCGCCCTCCCTGACGCAACGCGACCCGAGCCAAGTCTTAACCCACGATGAGGCGGATCTTAGGGAAAACCCGCCCGACGGGGAAGGTCAACTGTTCCGCTTCCAATCACCCCGATTCGTCTTGATAACCCGAACAGCCCTCCTTCGCGCCCTGGCCTATCCCATCGACGCCAGCGGCAGTCCACCACTGCACTGCCATCACGGCGCCGATTCAAGATTCCAGTCCTTGGGATTCTTGCCTGGCTTGACTTCAAGCGTGAGTTCGGAGGCGTCGTTGTATTTGGCAGGCAGTGACTCCTCGATGATGCCGCCGCCCCCGGGTCCCTCGGCACCCGGCCCCTCCTTCGCCACTGCCTGTCCCTGTTGCCGGGCGGGTCGAGGCGCCCGGATCTCCACTTTCACGACCCCAACCGGCACCATTGCCCGATACGTTCCGTTCTCGATGACCGCCCCAGCGGTCGGTGAAGCGCCGTCCGTGGGAATGAACGTGATGGATGAGCCAGCTGCGGGAGGTTTGCCATCCACCAAGACCGCCCCGCTGACCTCGCCTTCGTTTTGGCTGGACGAGCAACCAGCGATCAATCCGCTCGCCAACCACAATGCGGCTAAGCATACCCGTAAGTTCACCGTTAACTCCTGTCGTATCCTGTTCATTCGGAAAACGCCTCGCCGCCCGCCATCGACCCCATCGCCATCCACGTGTTTTGTGCGATGGTGTTCGAGGCGAAACGAACGCTCCCGTCGCACATGGCGGCCATCACGCCGCCCGGATGCCGGCTGCGGGCCGCCGCCCGCTGCGGATTGCCAAGAGCCACTGGCATCTTGGGATCGTTATTGGGTGTGAAAAACGCGGTGCTGCTGATCAGATCGGGTGACGACGAATTCGGGGTTGTCACCGTATGGAAGCGAAACACGCCGTCGTCGTTATGAATGTCTCCCCGCCAATCATTGTCCGTAGGCACCTTGGCGATTAGCGACTCGGAGAGCAACAGGGTGTTCGACGTGCCGTCAGTGATGTTCTGCATCCCGACAACACCGGGCGTCGAGCGATAGCCATTGATGTGATTGAACGGCCCAATCGTGGAAGAACTGACCGTTCCCGTCGGCGCGGCCCGAGTATCGTCATACAAAGCGTTACCCCAGTTCACCATGTAGTTTCCGCGGGTCCGTTGATAAGTGCCCGAGCTTTGGTCGATGGTTCCGTTGTCGCTCGGACACAGATACGCGGCCACGCGCATTCCGCAAAGTCCGTTCAAAGTGCCATAGATCGTGTAGGGTGGGTTGTAGAACGCGACGTTTTCAGCCCCCTTATCCGCCATCGCGTTCTGTTCGATGTAGGGCCACACGAACATCACCCAGGTCTTGCGGCGGTTCGCGTGCGCGTCGTTCGTGGAGCCATAGGGGAACCGCTGCAAGGTGTCGTGGTGGTTGTGGATCGCCAATGCCCACTGCTTCAAGTTGTTCGTACATTTGGTCCGCCGCGCCGCCTCGCGCGCCGCCTGGACGGCCGGGAGCAACAGCGCTACCAAAACCCCGATGATGGCGATGACCACCAACAATTCCACAAGCGTGAAGCCGCGGGACGAAGGCCCGCGTGAGTGCCGTTTCATGACCGCCTCGCAATCGAATGAAGAAATACCTTCGCCACTGACAAGCGAACCGATACTGTCGACGAAGTGTCGAGTGAGCCTCGACAAAACAAGGTCCGCGAATTTAGGCAGTTGCAGACAGAGTGTCAAGAAAATCTAGTTTCTCCACCAGAACCGGAGCCACCTTCGGCCGGGGCGGGCGCATCAACAAGAGAGAGTGCCTGGCGCCTGTGCCTGCTTGCGGCGCCGATTTGGAAGCCGGCCCGGCCGTCGCCTTCGGCTCGGCGGTCAACGAATCCGTGGTCAACGAATCCGTAGCGACTCGGCCTAGAACGCCACCAACACCTGCGCCCTCTTCATGGAAAGCGTTAAGGTTCGTGCCAACCTTTGAAGGGCGACCGCGGAAAAACAAGGACTTACGTGCTTGTTCCAGTCACAACTCCGGAGGTCATGTTAAACTCGTCCGCCGCTCCGAGACGTCGAAAGTCACCGCGCGGCTCGGCCATAGGCTTTCCCGTTTATGTTCGCACCAAGGGCGTTGCGCAATGCGTCTGCTGAACCCCTCCACCGCCGTGACCATCGCATCCTCTGCCCAAGCTCCGGCGCCGGTCGCTCGGCCAGCCTGGATCGTTCCCAGCGTGCTCCTGGCCAGCGGTGTTCTGTCCGTGTTGTTGGGGCTTGGTCCCAAACAACTCGCAGCGCAGGAGCAGATCGACGTTCTGGATCGCGCGAAGCGAGCGGCGGCCGCGATCGCCGAGCTATCGATGCGGGTCCGTGTCACGCGTCTCGCGCCGGCTTCCGACGCGTTCTTGATGGACTGGCGGCGCGGCGGCGAAGGGCTCGGCGGCACGGTGACTCGCGGCGCGTTCGCTCCTGCTGCCGACGCCAAAGCGGAACCGGATATCGACGCGAAATTGGCGCCGCCGCCGTCCCGCGGCTTTCGAGTGGGCCAATGGTCGGCCTGGGTTCCCGTGGAGCAGGTCTGTGGTCGAGCGAAAGGCTTCGAGTTTCCCAGCGTGACGGTCGCCTATCCGCCGCAGGGCCGGAAGCAGCTTGATCCGCCTGAATCGCTGGCGGTGGAATTCGAATTCGCTCAGCGCGGCGAGCCATTTCGCCGCTTTGTCGAAACGGCGCCACGGGGCGCCACCGTCGGATTCGCTTTTCCCGCCGTACTGCTCGACGAACGCGGCGCCAAGTCGCCCGGGTTCATCGACGCGCTGCAGGGTCTATCCGGCCACGCTCGGGCGCGTCGCGAGCGGTTGGAGCGGCGATTCGCTGAGCCACCACCGCCGCTCGACTACTTCCGCCTGATCGGACATTTGGGCGGCTATGGCCAAGGACCGGGGAGCGGACTGGGGAAGGCGGTCGGCTTTGGCGTGCGACACAACAACCCCGAGATCGTCGCCGAGGAATGCCGAGTCCTGTCACTGCTCGGCGTGAACGGTTTGGTCGACGAAAAATCGATCCGCATGGCCGAATTGGCGGGCGTCGCCGCGGGCTTTCGCAAGATCTACTGGGGCGGGCCCGGCTCGGGTTCGCCGATGGCGGCCGTCAGCACCGCGAACGGCGGCGAGCCCGACGGCTGCCCGTTCGATCCGCGATTGAAACAGACCATGGCGGAAGCGATCGAAAAGGCGATCGCGCAGCATCAGGCTTCCGGAGCCGACGAACAATGGGCTTTATGGTGGGACGAAATCGGCGTTGCCGCCAAATCGCACTTGCACCATTGTCCCCGCTGCCGCGATCAGTTCCGCGACTACTTGAAACGGCACGGCGTCGCGCCGCTGGATGTCGGCGCCAGCGACGCCAATTCGATCACGGTCTACCCGCTGTGGAACGTCGAGTCGGCCGGGGCCGGCAAGCCGCCTAAACAGTCGCTGGCCGCGCCGCCCGGCAACGCCGCCGACCGTCTGCGTTACTACTACAGCTATCGATTCATGTCGCATGTCACCGGCCAACTATTCCCCGATTCGGCGCAACGATTGCAACAAGCCGGCATTCGGCTCTATGCCATGCAAGGTCCAACGCCAAGCTGGAATGGCAGCAGCTTGGACTGGCACGAGTTTTACGACACGGGCGCCAACACGGCGCTGGTGTTTGAAACCTCGAACCGCGACCCGCGCTCATGGCAATGGGAGTCGTACCTGAGCGACATCATGCGGGGAATCGCGCAACGCCACGGCGACCTGCCGATCGGCTGCCTGGTCAAGCCGCATCGTGGAGCGCCCTCCCAACGGTTGCTCAGCGTCGTGACGCGGGGCACGCGCGCGATCGAGTGGTACACCTACGGTCCGGACTATTCCAAGGGCGACAGCTTCTCGCAGTCTCCGGAATTGATCGAGGAGGTAGCCGAGGCGGGCCGCTTCCTTGCCACCGCCGAACCGTACTTGGCGCGGGCGCGATGGCTTGTCGAACCGCAGGTCGCGTTCGTGTTCCCGCGAAGCTCGGAGATCTGGGGACGAGTCGGCCCGCAAGGCGCCACGACACTCGAAAACGCCAAATGGGTCTATCTGGCGTTGCGCCACGCCCACATTCCCGTCGACATTATGAGCGAACAACAACTCGCTGAAGGCTTGCCGGCGCGCATCAAGGCGCTGTACATCGTTGGCCCCAACCTCCGCCGCGACGCGAGTGCGAAAGTCGCCGCCTGGGTGCACGCGGGCGGCTCGTTGTGGACCGACGCGGAAGGCCTGGCGCGCGACGAAGCCGACGAACCGAATCGCGCCGCGCAAGCGCTGCTCGGCGAGCGTCGCAGCCCGCTCGAGGTTTGGGGCAAGTGCCCCGAATACCGCGCGACGCGTCTCGAACCGCTCGGCGAACCGGCGCCGCCGGCGTTCGCCACGTTGTCGCTCGAACCGGCCGCTCGCGCGGCGCGAACGTCGGAGCCATCCCCTACCGACGAACTGCGAGCGCGCCTGGCGCGGCAGACGCTTGCGGAGAACGGTCAATGGGAGCGGCTCGCGATGTTCGCCGACGGCCGGTTGGCGGCGGCGGAACGCTCGGTGGGCCGCGGCCGCGTGACGCAGCTCGGGTTTTGGGCCGGCTTGAGCTACTCGGCGCGGGTCCGTCGCGCGGACTTCGATATGCGCGCGGACTTCTCGCCAGCGCTTCGCGCGCTGATCGTTCGCGCGGCGCATCGAGCTGGCGTCGAGCCGCCGGTGCTGCCTTCCGATCCGTTGGTCGAAGCGGTCGCGCTGACGAATGCCCAGGGCCAGTCGGTCGCCTTGATCAACTGGGCCTACGCCTCTGACCGCTCGGGCCCCCGCGGCGAACGCCTGCAACCACTCCATGATTTACGAGTCCGCCTGCCCGCGGGATTGAAAGCGACCAGCGTCCGATCGCTGCGACTGGGCATCGATCTACCCGTAGTGAACGGCGAGGCGATCGTCCCGCGACTCGAAAAAGTCGACGTGCTCGCTTGGCGTTAACGCGAACCCCACGCGGGTTGCGCCATCCAAAGTGCCGAAGTTTCCCGTGTTGTCCGACGGAGAGCGGCCGGGAAGCCGCCGCCACACTCCTAGAGCGGGGCGATCAGAGCCTGGCACGAATGCATTCGTAAGCCGCATCCTGTTTCGTACGACAGACAAGATGTCCGTCGCCGCTGGCGGCGGAATTGGCGGCGGAATTCGACATCGCGTCGCAATTGCGGTTTAGAGGCCCGGCCGTCGCCTACGGCTCGGCGGTAAACGAGGAATGCGGATGCGGGCGTTGCCGAGTGGGCTTGGATCGTGGTGAACCTCCTCTTTGTACGACGGACATCTTGTCCGTCGCCGCGGGAGGCGGAATAGGCAGCGGAATTGGCGGCGGAATTCGACATCGCGTCGCGATTGCGGTTTATAGGCCCGGCCGTCGCCTACGGCTCGGCGGTAAACGAGGAATGCGGATGCGGGCGTTGT
>CAIXSC010001060.1 GCA_903921945.1 uncultured Planctomycetaceae bacterium | reverse complement strand
GCCGGTGCGCTTGCCGATGCGCCTGTCGGTGCGCTTGCCGATGCGCCTGTCGGTGCGCTTGCCGATGCGTTTGTCGGTGCGTTTGTCGGTGCGCCTTTCGATTCGCTTGCCGATGCGTCTCTCGATTCGCTCGCTGGTTCGCCTTTTGATTCGCGGGCAGGTTCGCCTTTTGATTCGCGGGTCGCGGGGGTGTTGCGGGGCAAATCCGGCGCGGAGTGCGCCAGTGCCTGCAGGGCCCAGGCGGTCAACGAGATATTCGTTCCGGTCGTGATTCCGCGCGGCGGCGGGACACCGCCCAGATCCCAACCGCCAAGATGCGGGTCCGTCGGGGTGAAGCCGCGTCGAAGCGACACCTGTGTCGCGAACAGGTAGTCGCGCATCCGCTGACGCTCGACGGCGGACCAGAGCGGTCGGGTCGGCGACTCGGCCAACAGCGCCAGAGCGGTCGCGTACACCGGTAGATCGAGTGTTCCGTCCGGGCAGGCGATGGCGCCTCGCTTTTCCAATCCAATACGCAGAAAGTCGACGGCGTCGGCGAGCGGTTCGCGGAGCACGGCGGCCAACGCCGAGTCCCGACGCGCGGTCGGGCCGGCCTTTTCTGGCGTCTCCGCATTCGCCGGAGCGGAAAGCCTCGACAGCACACGCAGCATGAACGCCGTCAGGGCCGCGCCACCCCGAAGAGCGCCGTACCGCGAGCGTCGCCAACCGCCGCCGGCGTCCCTCATTCCCAGCAAATAGTCGACGCCCCGCGCAATCGCTTCGGCTGGAGTGGCTGCCATCGCCTCGCTGTCCTTTCCGCTCGACTACACCTGGGAAATGGGCAGATAGCGGCGGGGCGCGTTGAGCACCAACAGGGCCGCGGCCGTGCAGAAGACGCGGCTCGTGATGCAATGCGCGCCGCTCCAACTGCCGTCCTCGTTTTGCACCGCCACAATCTTGTCCCGGACGACCCCGTACCACGCGTTCCAATCAGGACCGCCACGCTGGGATAGCGTTTCCGTGATCAAATGAAATGCCAGGAATTCCTCGCCGCCCGCCTGCGTGAACGCGGTGTTGTCACTGGTCACTAACTTCAGCGTTTCGGCGATCGCCTGTCGCGCGACAGGCGTTGTCTCTTGCCCCAAAGCGTAAAGCACACGGATTCCCGTGGCGTTCTTGTACAGCGTGTGCATCCAGCCGGCGCCGGCGCCGCCACCGCCTAAACTGGCCTGCATCTGCCGAGCTAGAAACGAGGCCGTCGTCTCCGGGCTGGCTCCGACCCGCAGTCCCGCAAAATGTGCCGCTCGCAGCGCTACCCAACCCATCACGGTGCCCAGCGTCGGCGCCCACGAGGTCTGGCCCCAATGCCCTTCCGTGGTTTGCGCGGCGACGATGGCGTCCAAGACACGCCGCAACGCCCGCCGCACCTGCACCCCTTCAAGCGTTTCCCCCGCCACTTGGCTCAAAAACAAAGCCGCCAGGAAACTGTGGGCATGGCGGCCGATCTTGTTTTGCAACTGTGTCTGCAGGCTGGCTGTGATATCGTCCGCCGGCATCCGCGCCGCGCATTCCAACAGATAACTCAACGCCCGCCGCGTTTCCCGAGCCTGCGGGCCCTCGCGCGGCGTGTTGCCCGTGGAAAGCAATGCCAAACCGGACAGCGCCGTGCAGCCGATATCCGGCGGCTGACCGATGTCCGTTCCCCAACCGCCTTCCCGTGGCAAGGCTCGCAGTAACCAGCCAACACCTCGCCGCACCGCGGCGGCGGCAGCGGGCGCTAGCTCCGGTCCCTGTTCCGCGGCCGTGGAACCGGGCGGCGAACCCGACTGCGACCAAACTTTTACGGGCGAACGGAGAACATTAGAGGCGGCCAAGGTCGTCGTTGCCACCCGTAAAG
>CAIXSC010001059.1 GCA_903921945.1 uncultured Planctomycetaceae bacterium | reverse complement strand
CGATGGAAGTGCCGCGAGCCGGCATGTTCGTCTGGGCGAAGATTCCCGAGCCCTGGTCGAGCCGCATGAGCACGATGGATTTCGCGATGATGTTGCTGGAGCAAGGCAATGTCGCGGTGAGTCCCGGGAGCGGTTTCGGACCGGCGGGCGAAGGCTATTTGCGAATTTCATTGGTCGAAAACGAGAATCGTTTGCGCCAAGCGGTGCGGCAAATCGCCCGCTGTTTGGAACTCAAAGCCCGCGAGCTCGGCTGGACGTCGCCGTCCGCGGCGACCACGCCCGCCAGCGCCGTCCCATCTTCGGCCGGCTCATCCGCGTCCACGACATCGTCGACATCCCCGTCCCCCGCCGCGCCGTGACCGCTGAAGCGTCACGCCACGGCCAAACGCCAAAGCCAAACGCCGATGTGAATTGCCCAAAACGCGCCCATAGCTCAGCCGGATAGAGCAGCGGATTTCTAATCCGCAGGTCGGGGGTTCGAGTCCCTCTGGGCGTGCTGTTGTGGAGGAAAAGGTGTCAGGACTCGTTTTTTGGGCCTTCCTCGGCTCGTCTGACCAGTCCGGCCCGCAAGGCGTTGCGTTCGACGTACCGGCAGACCAGCAGAAAGTGTTCATCATCCTGGACGGGAAAACTCTTTAACCGGCCTTGATGGAGATGTCTTTGGCCGCCCGTCCCGTAGTGGGCATGCAACCGCATCGTGTGCGTAAGCGAAACCCACTGCAAGAAGTTGGTCATGACTCCATCTTCCATAGGCTGCAGCACAAAATGCCAGTGGTTGGGCATTCCTGACACCTTTTCTCTTCATCGGGTTGAACGACATCCGCCTCGGCCCGATCGGTGAGCACCACTCGAAAACCCATGTCATTCGTCCGACGTCGGGATTCCGAATTTCCTGGCCAGGGTCTTCAGAGCCTTGCGGGCCGGCTTCACGCGTCCCGCTTCCGCGTCAGCCAGGCCTTCCCGGATTGCTGCGACCGACTCCTCCCGATCAGCCTTCGCCGCCCGTTCGACCAGACGTTGATAGGCGCCCGCATCCTGCACCACGACTTCCGCTTTGCCATTGACGGTCAGAACGAGCGGTTCACCACTGGAATGCAACTGCCGCAGATAGTCCGCCGTCTGCCGTTTGAAGTTGGTCAGCGAGTCGATGCCGTTTTCGAGATCGATCATTGGTCTCTCCTTCGCACTGAATTCGATGCGAATTCAATGCTAACCAGTTTCCGCCGCCGGCGTAAGACGGATCACCCACCATCTCGGCGACCAGCGTGTAAAGGACCCTCCGCCCTTCCAATCGGCACCATGCCTGCGACCACTCGCCGTAACCACCACCCGCGTCGCCCTTTCCGTCCTCGCACCCGCGGATTTCCAATCACCTTCTCCGAGGTCGCGTAGCGACAACCGACGGTATCCCCGCCTTTCTAGGCGGGGCTCATTCGATGAGCTCATTGGATGCATCGATAGCCAAATCGAATAGGCTGAATTGAAGATCACATCCACGCGGCTGACAGGAGAATCGCCACGACAGTGAGGCACTAGTGGCGGTTATCCAGGAACGTGTACAGTGTACGAGTACAGTATACGAGTAGATGGCCTAATCTGGCCGAATTCATAGGGGTTCCTACATGAGCATCGACATTTCCAGCTTGAAAGAACTGCCTGCTGCTGACAAGTTGCGAATCGTGACGGAGCTTTGGAACGATATTGTCGCGGCTAACGAGCCGATAGTCGTTCCAGATGAGATTCTCAGGGAAACGTCCCGACGATCCGCCGAACTCACGGCAGACCCATCGATCGCCATCGACGAACAAGAGTTGTGGAGG
>CAIXSC010001058.1 GCA_903921945.1 uncultured Planctomycetaceae bacterium | reverse complement strand
TGCCAGCGCACTCGGGCATTCCCCGCGATATCGCGTTTTCTCGCGATGGCAAGTGGATTGTGACGGGCGGCGAAGATGGCGTGACCATCGTTTGGAACGCCACGACTCTGGAAGAGGTTCGCCGCATCGACACGGGGCAGACCAGTGATCAGCAGGGGCAGCACCCAAGCTTGGGCGGAATCATTCGGCTGGCGTTATCGCACGATGACCGCTGGCTGGTCTTGGCATGCGCTCGACTGAGCCATGTCTACGAACTGGCGACCGGGATGGCGATCGGCGAGTTCAAGCAATTTGGCGCCGACGTCGCCACAGGCAACGCAAGTCCGCTGGTCGCGGTCGGCAGTTCGAACAACATGACCTTGCAGACCTACGACCCGTCCCAGTTCAAGCCGCAGTCGGCCGAGTGGAAAAAGAACTCCAACGGAAAACCCTCTCCACCGACGCTGCCGCCGTTTCCCGGCCGGGAGATCGCCCCGATCAAGCGTTCGGATTTCGCCTGCGGTGTCGCGTTTTCGTCCGATGACAGGCGGCTTGCCACAGGCTCGGCGAACGGCAGCGTGGAGGTGTGGAATGTGGGGTGACCAATGAATCCAAACGAAACCAAATCCGAAATCCGAAGCAAGAAATCCGAAATCCGAAGCAAGAAACCCGAAGCACGAAATCCGAAACAAATTCGTCTCGTTTGGGACACCCATTCACGCGAACGTGCCTCGTCGTGCTGCTTTGTTCGTTCGGCGTCGGTCAGTTGGCTGCGAACGATGGGAACACGGTGAGTCGCCTGATCGACGCCGAAATCTCTTCCCGGCTGGCCCAGGACAAAATAACGCCGGCGCCCCGCGCGGACGACGCCACGCTGCTCCGGCGGCTGTACCTCGATTTGCTAGGACGCCTGCCGACCGTCGCTGAAACCGAAGCCTTTCTCGCGGACTCGAATCCCGACAAATCACAACGGCTGATCGACACGTTGCTGGTCCATCCCGAAATGCCGGTTTACTGGCGCACGGTGATTGACGGTTGGCTGAACGGCTATCTCGGCCGCGACAACCGCGGCGTGGGCTATCCGGAATATCTCGACTTTCTGGAGCGTTCACTAGCGGCCAACAAGCCGTGGGATCAACTCGTTCGCCAGTTGTTGCTCCCCAGCCCCACCGACGCGGATCACAAAGGAGCGTCGCACTTCATTGCCCACCGACTGAACCGCGGCAAGGAAGAAAACCATGATCACTTCGCCACTTCCGTCGCCAGCGGATTGTTCGGCGTCCAAATGCAATGTGCGAAATGCCATGACCACCCATTCGTAGACGAGTGGAAGCAGGCCCACTATTACGGGATCGCCGCGTTTTTCACTCGGCTCGAACGCAAGCCGGGCAACGGCCTTCCCTTCAGCGAGCGACCGGACGGCGAGGTCCAATACGTCACCAAGAACAAGGAGGAAAAGCTGGCCGCCGCGATGTTCTTCGACAGCGTGGTGCTCGACGATGCCACCGCGCCCGCGAAGGACGGCAAGACGCCGAAACGTGACAGCCGACCTGTCAACCGCCGCGAGTTGCTCGCCAACCACGCGTTATCGCCCAACAGTCCGTATTTCAAACGGTCGCTCGTCAACCGGGTTTGGAAGCAGTTGCTCGGCCGGGGCTTGGTCGAGCCGGTCGATCAAATACACGCGGCGAATCCTGCCTCGCATCCGCGATTGCTGGACGAACTGGCCAATGATTTTTCCGCATCTCGCTTTGATATGCGGCGGCTGTTGGCCGGCATTCTGCGCAGCGAGACATACCAGCGAGCCAGTAATCTCCCCAGCGCCGGCGCCGTTGCACGTCCGTCCGCCGATTTGTACGCGGTCGCCGCCTTGAAGCCGTTGTCGGGCGATCAACTCGCTTGGTCACTGGCCACAGCGACGGGCTTCACTGATCAGCTTCTGCTGAAGTGGGGCAAGGAACTGAAACCAGCTCCCGAGAAAGGGACGCTCAATCCGGCCTTGCGCGTGCGATGGGAGAAGGAAGCCGATTACGACGCGATCGTGGAGAGATTCGTCGCGTCCGGGGATTCGTTCCAAGCGAACGTATCCCAAGCCCTGTTCCTGACCTTCAATCCGGCGGTGGTGAAAATCCTTCAGCCGGGACCCAACAAGCCGCTGGCGCCCAATCTCGCCGACCGCCTCCTTGCCGAGTCCGACGGCGAACGCCGAGTCGAATTGGCGTATCTCGCCATCCTGGCCCGACGCCCAACCGCGGAAGAGATCGCCGATGGTTCCGCGCACCTCGGCGCTGTGGGCGATCCGAAAACCGCCGTGAGCGATCTCGTAGGGGCGCTGTTAAACAGTCCCGAATTCCGGTTCGTGCATTGAGTGACCGAGGACGATCATGCTCCGTGGATTTGTGTTGATCTTCATCGTCGCGCCGAGCACGCTCTTGGCC
The DNA here is from genome assembly GCA_903921945.1 of uncultured Planctomycetaceae bacterium. Classification (GTDB taxonomy): domain Bacteria; phylum Planctomycetota; class Planctomycetia; order Pirellulales; family Pirellulaceae; genus CAIXSC01. The sequence continues at coordinate 6,570 of CAIXSC010001058.1, read as the reverse complement.
GACGACCTCGATACCGTTCGGCCGCTGCTGGCCAAGTACTGCCTGCGCTGCCACAACGCGGAAGAGCAGCAAGGGCAGGTGCGTTTCGATCGGCTCGCGGGGTTTGACAGTGCTACCGAACAGCTGTGGACCTCGGTTCATGAAGTCTTGATCGGCGGCTGATCGCGATATGGCTGGAACGTGCGTGGCGATGGCCAGCATCGGATGCGGAACAAGCGAAGTTCGTCGCGCTCTATCAGCGGCTTCGCGGGGATGCGGGCTCGTTCGACGAAGCCTTGCGAACCAGTTTCCAAGCGGTGTTGATGGGCGGGCCTTTCCGCTACCTGGCTTTGCCGGCCGGCGCGAATTCAGTCGTAGCTCAGCACGCCATCGCGTCGCGATTGAGCTTCATGCTCGTCGGCTCGCCGCCGGATCGCGAGCTGCGCGAACTGGCCGCCGCCGGGAATCTTCGCGATCCGAAAGTGCTCGAAGCTCAAGTCGACCGTCTGCTGGCCGATCATCGCGAGCGGTTCTCAGTGCTCAGTAGCCTCTCGCACATCGAAGGCCGGATCAGCGGGCATCCCCACCCGTACAACTTCCTCACCGGGCACAACATCAACATCACGCCCGGCGTGATGACCAACACGGTGTCGATCGACTAGGTCGCTGCCAAGTACATCGGCCTGACCTACCTGCCGTCGCTCGCTCTTTCGTGGACGTCGGGTGGCGGGGCCGCGACGCAATCGCGGAACGCCCTGGGCGTCGACTTGCTGCGATCAGCAGGAATTTGGAAGGATCGCTGCTAAGTCTTCGGTCGTCTGGATCAATGGTTACTGATGACTGCGAACAACCAGCCCCGGACGACCATGAAACATCTCCTGACGATCACGATGGCTCGATCACGGCGAAGGGCACCAAGTTCGACGATCTTCACGTTTGGGGCGGCGCCGGCGTGACGCTGCGCGACGAAAACAAGCCGCTGGGACTTTACATGTGCGCGATGCTGGAGACGGTGCATTCCAAAGAACAGCCCGAAGGCGAACATTCCATTGCGGCGTCGATCCGTATGCGCCGCCAAGTCAGCAACGAGGGCTTTCGCGTGGTGCGCCCTGATCAAGTCAAACTGCCCGTTTGGTTGAAGATCGAGCGGCAGGGCCGGAAGTTCAGCAGCTTCTACTCGCCGGACGGCCAGGAGTGGACGTTGCTCAAAGAAATGGAAATTCCAATGGGACCGAAAATCGCCGCAGGCCTCACCGCTTGGAACCGTCATAGCAAGACCAAGTTCGGCACGGTGGTGCTCGACAACGTGCAAGTGAGGCAGGAACCATGACGCGGGAGAGTCGGCAAATTTCCCGTACATCGGTGGGCGCATTCGTCGTCGCTTGGTCCTGCGTGGTCGCTCCGTTACAGGCCGGTCCCGCGGACAACGACGCGCACGCTCGCACGTTTTCCCTGGTGGTTCGGCCGTTCTTCCAGAAACATTGCATCGCCTGTCATGGCGCCGAGAAGCAGGAAGGGGAGGTGCGTTTCGACGGTCCTTTGCCTGACCTCGTAGAACCGAAGCTCGCCGAGCAATGGCTCGCGGCCAAACGCTTGATGGCGCAGGGGGAAATGCCGCCCAAGGGCCGCCCGCGTCCGACCGCCGACGAACTGACGCCCGTGCTGGCGTGGATCGACGATGCGGCGGCGCGAGCGGCAACCATTACGCGCGGCGGCATCGGGCGCAGGGCTCTGCGCAGACTGACGCCGCGCGAATACGTGAACACCTCGCTGGACGTGCTCGGCCTGTCGTTCCCCCACTTCCCGGTCGATCTGAGCCGACGGCTGCCTCAGGACTCGGCGGAAGACAACTTCAGCAACGACAGCAACCAGCAATCGACCCAACCGCTGCTGCTGCGGCGGAGCCTCGATTTAGCGGAGCAGCTCGTCGATGTCGCGCTTCCGGAAGAACCGCATCTCGGCCCGATCCGTTACGAGGTTGACGTCCGCGAGTTCGCCGCCAAAGCCGCCGCGAAGCTCACCAAACCGCAGTACAACCTCGTGGCCTACCGCGACGATGTTCCCGCCGCAGGCGACGGGAAACCCGCCTCGCTGAGTTTGGTCGGCCGCTGGAGCGGTCCCAACAACGGGCGCCGACCGCTGGCGGTGACGCGGCTGGATGCGAAGCGAGGAATCTTGCTGGCGCCCAACCCGGTCGTCATCGGCAATGCGATGGAATGCTTGACGTTGAAGTTGCCGCTGGTTCCCGACCGCGGCGTGTTACGACTGCGCGTCAAAGCCGGAGCCATCATTCCGGCCGGGGAAACCGCGCCGGTGCTGCGGGTGAGCATCGCGCGGGAATTCGTGATCGTGCCGGTCGGCGAGCTCGTCGTCACAGCACCCGCCGACGCACCCGCGGAATACGTGCTCGAAACGCCGCTGGCGCTGGCGGATGCCGATTGGAAAGGCATTCATCGCGATGGGCACCTGGAATTGCAAGTCGATAACGCCGCCGCGCTCGTCGAACCAGCGCTGCGTGCGCCGGATGACAAGCGGAAGGAAGGCGAGATTCCGCTGCCCACGCGCAACGAGTTGCTTGTCAGCTCGCTGGCCGTCGAGGTCGTGGAGACGCCGCCGCGGTCTCCACATCTGTTGGCGTCGGCACGCGAGGGCGAGAGCGACCGTGACCGCGCTCGACGATCCCTGGAGGCCTTTCTGCCGCAGGCGTTCCGTCGACCGGCCCGCGAGACCGAAGTGGCCGCGCACTTGGGACTGTATGACGCCGAGCGGGCGCGCGGAGCCTCGTTCCTCTCGGCGTACAAGGCGGCCGTGACCGCGGCCCTGATTTCGCCGCAAACGTTTTATCTGATCGAGCCGAAAGACGCGGAGCAGCGTCCGCTGACGGCCTGGGAACTGGCGTCCCGCTTGTCCTATCTGGCGTGGGGAACAGCGCCGGACGAAGTGCTTCAGGCCCGTGCGGCCGACGGCAGTCTGCTGCGTGAAGATGAGTTGCGGCGTCAACTGGCCCGCCTGCTCGACGATCCACGCAGCTATGCGCTGTGTCGCGAGTTTGCCCGGCAGTGGCTGGATCTCGACTCGATACTCCATCTCGACCAAGCAACCGTGCTGGATCGCCAGACGATCAACCAGAAGGAAGACATTCCCCGGTACGAAGCCGTCCTGCGCCGGGACATGGTGGAAGAAGCGCCGCGACTGTTCGAGGAGTTGCTGCGAAAAAACCGGCCCGTGGAGTCGCTCGTCGGTTGCGAGATTGTGATCATCAACGACCGACTCGCCCGGTTCTACGGGATCGACGTTGAAGCGGTGCGGCGCGAGCCGCCTGGACACCAGTTCCGCGCGGTGCCGGCGCCGGCAGATCGCCGCGGCGGATTGCTCACCCAAGCCGGCTGCATCGCGGCTGCGTCGCATGGCCGGGAGCGGTCGGAGATCCTCCGCGGCGTTTATCTGATCGAACGGATTCTGGGCATCGACATACCGACGCCGCCGGGCAATGTGCAGCCGCTCGACGTGCAACTGAACATGGACAAGAACCTGCGCAAGCTGTCGCCCCGCGAACATGTGGAAGCGCATTCGAGCGTCAACACGTGCGCGGTTTGCCACCAACGGATCGACCCGCTCGGTTTCGCCTGGGACCAGTACGACCTGTTTGGCCGACTGCGACGCGACAAGGCTGGCAAGTTGGTGGCGGCCAACACCAGCGGCCAACTCCCCGACAAGACGCCGTTTACCGACATCGATGATTTCCGCCGCCGGCTGATCGAGCCGCCGGCTGAAAGGCGCCCGACGCCTCGCTTCACCGACGCCTTCAGTCGGCGGCTGTATGCCTACGTGCTGGGCCGCAGTCTGGATCACGGCGACGACGCCCACCTTCAGTCCATCCACGCCGCCGCGGCAAGAGCCGAAGGCGGACTGCGCGACCTGCTGACCGCGATGGTGCTTTCCAAACCGTTTCGACACAAATGACCTTGATGAAAGGACCTGCCGATATGAGTTCCGAATTCTTGACACGTCGTCGCTTCCTTAAAGCTTCCGGTGTATGCCTCGCGCTCCCGTGGCTCGAACGTTTCGCCTCGGCGAAGGACGCGGCGGACGCGCCCAACCGTGCCGTTTTTCTCTTCGTTCCCAACGGCGTGAACATGTGGGAGTGGCATCCCGCGACTACCGGCAAGGACTACGAGCTGACTCCGCCGCTGCGGAATCTGGCCGGGCTGCGCGATCGCTTCACGGCCTTCTCCGGCCTGCAGCACATCAAGGCCGGAGGCGGTCACCAGGAAGCCGCCCTGTGGCTGACGGGCAATCCCAACTACGCCAGCAAGAAAGAGATTTACGTCACGCCGAACACAATCTCCATCGATCAGCACATCGCGGGCGCGATTGGCCGGCAAACTCGCTGGCCGAGCATGGTCGTCGGCGCTGACGGCGGCCAATACACCTGCTCGTTCGACGCCGAAGGTCGACCGGTGCTGGCGGACTTCGACCTGGCTTCCATTTTCGCGGAACTGGTCGGCGCCGATCCGAAAGGTCGGTTGCCGCAGCGGGGCAGCATCCTTGATCTGGTCGCGAATCAGGCCGCCGGCCTGCGTCGCGAACTGGGCAAGAGTGACGAGCGGAAACTCGACGAATACGTCGAGTCGATTCGCGCGCTGGAGAAACGCGTGCAAGCGGACATGGCCTGGAAGTCAACGTTCCGACGGGAGGCCATCCAGGACGATCGCTTGAACTTGCGGGCCGATCCGCACAACACGCCCGACGGCGTCGACTTTGTCGACACGATGCTGGAACTGATCTATCTGGCCCTTCGCATCGACTGCACGCGCGTCGCGGCGTTCTCGGCGTACCGGTCGAGCCAGTGCTGTGTGCTCAAGCATCTCGGTTTCGACGTCCACACCGAAGGTCACAATAGCGGCGACGCCTTGCCCGAAGATAAGCCGAAGCATTTCGCGAACCTCAGCAAAGCCGACGCCTGGTGGACCGAACGCCTGGCCCGCTTCCTCGATCGGCTGCGGACGACTCGCGAAGGCGAGCATGACATGCTCCGGCACACCACAGTCCTGTACGGCAGCGGTATGTCGTGGCCGGCGTACCATCGCAACCACAACCTGCCGATTCTGTTGGCTGGCGGCGAGGGTGTGGGCTTTGCGCACGGCCAACACATCGTCTTTAACGGCCAGAGGAAAGACATTCCGAACGACAAACAGGAGCACCGCAACGCCACCAAACTCGGTCCCGACGCCGTGAGCATGTCGGACCTGCTACGCACCATCTCCGAACGAATGGGCGTGCCCGCGGAAGGCTTTGGCGAGAGCCGCCGCGTGTTAACGGAACTACTTGCCTGAGAGACCGGTTCATGGACACAACTTCCTTGAAGAGCCGAAACGCCGTAGGACGGGTCTCCAGGCCCGTCCGTATTTCCGGGAATGCCCGGGAATGCCCGGGAATGCCCGGGAATGCCCCAATCTCGGACGGGCCTGGAGACCCGTCCTACGACAGCGCATCAGCTCTAAATCACACCGCCGCGAATTCTTGCGAGTCAGCGGCGTCTGCCTCGCACTCCCGTGGCTCGAACGTTTCGCGGCGGCCAACGAGGCGGCCGCGGCGCCCGGCCGCGCCGTGTTTATCTGTGTGCCCAACGGCGTGAACATGTGGGAGTGGCATCCCGCGAAGACCGGCGAGGACTACGAACTGACGCCGCCGCTGAAGAACCTAGCCGGTTGCGGCAGCGATTCACCGTCTTCTCCGGCTTGCAGCACAAGGTCCAACCCGGCCACGGCGAGTTGGGTGTGTGGTTGACGGCCAACGCAAATTATACGGCTGGCAAGGGCGCGGTGACCCAGAGCACGATTTCGATTGACCAACACATCGCCGAAACCGTCGGCCGGCAGACTCGCTGGCCGAGCATGGTGGTCGGCGCGACCGGCGGACGGCGGACGATCTCGTTCGACCGCCAGGGCGAGCCGGTGCTGGCCGACCCCTACGTGCCCGCCGATTATGCGGAGTACATCGACACGATGTTCGAGCTGATCTATCTGGCCCTGCGGACCGACAGCACGCGGGTGGTCAGTTTCGCGACCACTGAGTCGGAGGGAGGCGGGCCGCTGAAAAGCCTGCCCTGCGGCAATTGGCACGGCACCGGTCACAACACGAACGACGAACCGCCCGATCGCAAGCCGAAGGAGTACGCCATTCTGAGCGAATACGATGCCTGGTGGACTGCTCGCCTGGCGAAGTTCCTGGAGCGGCTTCGAACAACCGAAGGCAACCACGATCTGCTCCGCAGCACGGCCGTTCTCTACGGCAGCGGCATGTCATGGCCGGCCACGCACCGCGCCCATAACCTGCCGCTGCTGCTGGCGGGCGGTGAAGGTTTGGGTTTCGCGCAGGGGCGGCACCTCGCTTTCAACGGCCAGCAAAAGGTCATTCCGAACGACAACCGCGAGCACCTCACCAGCCCCAAACTCGGTCCCGACGCCGTCAGCATGTCGGATCTGCTGCGGACGATTTCCGAACAGATGGGCGTGGTCGCGAAAGGCTTCGGCGAGAGCCGGCGCGTGTTAACGGAACTACTTGCCTGAGAGACCGGTTCATGGACAC
>CAIXSC010001057.1 GCA_903921945.1 uncultured Planctomycetaceae bacterium | reverse complement strand
CTGATGGATTGCTCGCAGACGACGCATCCGACAAGCTCGCGACGGACAAGATGTCCGTCGTACGAAGTGGTTGGCCATTATCGAACGGGCTAGCTCGTGGTAACGCTCTCCTTTGTACGACGGACATCTTGTCCGTCGACGCTGGTGCGGGAGCGATTGGAGCTAGAGGTCCGCAGGATGTGGCGTGGCTGCCGCGATCAAGCTGGTGAAGTACCTTGCGGCTTGTTACGCTCATGGAAGTCGCAATCTTCCCCTTGGCCCGCCGCGAGTCGCTTCGATGGTCGACAATCCCTCCACGCGAACACGCATCACGCGCCGCGCTCTGCTCGAAGTGGGCGGGCTGTCGACCCTGGGGCTCGGACTGCCCAACCTGCTGGCGGCCGAAGCGGGCCACACCGGCGAGAGTGGCGGCGGCCTCCGTGACGACGGCCTCCGTGACGGCGGCCTCGGGGCTGGCGTTCTCGGGCCAGGCGGTCTCCGCGGCGGCGTTGTTCGCCGCGCGAAATCGTGCATCTTCATCTACCAGTACGGCGGCCTGAGCCAACTCGATTCCTGGGACATGAAGCCACAGGGACCGGAAACCATTCGCGGGCCCTATAAACCGATCGCCACTCGGGTCCCCGGCTATCAAGTCGGCGAACTGATGCCACGTTTGGCGACGCTCGCCGACCAGTACTGCGTGATCCGGTCGATGAGCCATTCGGTACCCGTTCACGATGTCGCCAACCGGATGTTGCTCGCCGGTCAACCGTTGCCGGCGTTGGATGCCCCGTCGTTCGGTTCGATCGTCGCCAAGACGCGGCCGTCGGATGCCGCGGTTCCCTCGTATGTCTGGCTGCAAAAGTTTGGTGGCGGCGCCATGCCTCCCGATCGCACGTATCTGACCGGCGGGTGGCTCGGAGCGGCCTACAGTCCGCTCCTGGTGGGCGCGGGCCACGACGATAATCTTGCTACGCCCGGCTACCGAGTCACCGCGTTCGATGCGCTCGGCGATCTCCCGTTGGAACGTCTCCATCAGCGTCAATCGCTGCAACGAACGCTCAACACGGCCCACGGTTCGCTCGACGCCACATCGGTGGCGCGGACGTTCGCGAAGCACCAAGAGCGGGCGGCCGACTTGGTCGCGGGGCCGAAAGCGCGTGAGGCGTTCAATCTCGATCGCGAACGGCCGGAAACTCGCGAACGCTACGGCCACAATCCGCTGGGACAGAACCTGCTCCTGGCGCGGCGATTGATCGAAGCCGGCTCGCGGTTGGTCAGCGTCGTCGCCTGGACCGGGCTCAAACGCGACGAGAAATTCATGAGCGTCGAAACGTGGGACATGCACGGCAACGCGGGCATCAGCATTTTCGGCGACGGTTGGAACGGGCTCGGGTTCGCCTTGCCGCGGTGCGACGCGGCCGTGGCGACGCTCCTGGAAGACTTGCGCGACCGCGGCTTGCTCGAATCAACGCTCGTGGTGCTGGTAGGCGAGTTCGGCCGCACGCCGCGGATCAGCAAAGGCGGGTCGGCGATAGGCCGCGATCACTGGCCGAATTGCTATTCGGCGATGTTGGCTGGAGCCGGTATTCGCGGCGGCGCGATTTACGGCGAGTCCGATGCGCAGGCCGCCTACGTGAAGGATAAGCCAGTGTCGCTGCCCGATTTCACGGCCACCTGCCTCAGCGCGCTCGACATTCCTCCCGAAACTCGTATCAGCCCCGATGGGTTTCGCATTCGCGCTAGCGAGGGCGAACCGATTCGCGAGCTGTTCTCGTAGCGCCTGCGGCCATTTCTTGGAATGCCCCGTTTGACTAACCGCGACGCGGTGGGCCGCGGTGGTGCTCGGCCGCCGATTGAGCTGCGTGTGTGGCAAAACCTTGGAGAGGAAGTAACGACGTGCAACGCGATCGATTGGGGTTCGGCGGCTGGAAGCGGTTCGTCTTGGCGGTGGTGGTGGCGTTCCTCGTGGGAGGACCGTCATCCGCGGACGACGACACGACGCTGCGGGTCTTCATTTTCGCCGGCCAATCGAACATGGTCGGGTCCGATTCCAAGGTGAGCGATATTCGGCGTTTTCCGCCGTTCGCAGGCTTGGAGGAGCCGCAACCCCGAGTGCGTTTCTCCTACTGCCTGGGCCGGGAGGAAAAGCGGACGTCGAATGGTTGGCGCGATCTGCAACCGGTCGACAATGTCGTCGGACCGGAACTCAGTTTCGCGCGTCACGTCACGCGGCGAATCGCCGCCCCGATCGCGATCATCAAAGTCGCGGCCGGCGGCACTCATTTGGGAGGCGACTGGAATCCCGACGAGCCGATCGGCTTCAAAATGTATCCGCTGACGCTGCAGTGGATTCGCGACGCGCTCGCCGATCTGGAGAAGCAAAAGATCAAGTACCGCCTCGAAGGCTTCATGTGGCATCAAGGCGAAAACGACATGTTCAACGAAGGCTACATGAACAACTACGGTCGCAATTTGCGGAACTTTGTGGCCGCTTGGCGGCGCGATTTGAAGGCGCCCGAACTGCGGTTCTACATCGGGGAACTCTGCACGAAGACCATCTGGGGCATGGACCTGCGACCGCGGATGTACGCGATCAGCCTCGGACAGCGGCAAGTCACCGATAACGACCAGTTCGCGCAGTACGTCCCGACCTCGCATGTCGGCGTGGAGATCGGTGGCGGGGTCGGCCTGCACTACCACTACGGCACGCTTGGTCAATTGGAGCACGGCGTCAATTACGCGGAGGCCTACCTGCGGAACATCGGCCAGCTTGAACCGAAGCGTCGACCGCTCGAAAAGTGGCCGTACGCCCAGGGTTCCACCGTCAAGCTTTTCGTGCTTGCCGGCCACCGCAACATGGAGGGCGAACGGGCGTTCGTCCAGCATTTGGCGGCGCTCGAACGCGGCCCCGAACTACTAAAGGACAACCCGTCGATCGCGTACAAGTACAGCCTGGGCGGAGGCTACCAGGTGTCGGACGGCTGGGAGCCGCTTGGGCCGACGGGATACTACGACACGTTCGGACCGGAGTTGAGCTTCGGGGCCGCGCTCCAAAAGCAAGGCGTCTCGAATGTCGCGATCGCCAAATTCACGCACAGCGGCTCGCAGATCATCGACTGGACGCCGGAGGGAAGCGAAGCCAAATCGCGCAACCTCTATCCCGCGTTCCTCGCCTTCATTCGCGATTCCATCCGCGAGATCGAGGCGAAGGGTAATAAAGTCGAACTGGCAGGCATCTACTACCACGTGGGCGAAAACGACATGTCGTGGGGCCCATTCCGCAGGGGCGCGCCGCAACGCGTGAAGTCGCTCGTCATGCAAGTTCGCAAAGATCTTGGCTCGCCGTCGCTCCGCTGGCACATCCTTCAACAGCCGCCCACTGACGACAAAGCGGTGAATGCGATCGACGTCACGGCCGAATTCGAACGGATTCTTGCCGGCGACGAGCACCTGAGGCATCTCAAAGTTTTCGATCTGCCGAAGCAGGAGCTGCAGCTCGTCATCGACGCGCCGGGCATCGTCTGGCTTGGCGAGCGCATGGCGCGACAGGACTGAACTCGCCGCCCACCTAAATGGGGCGACCACGGATAACCCTGAGAGCCACGGATCGACGAAACGCTCATTCCCTCGAATGAAACGCTTCCTTCGGGCGATCGTCGATCCGGACGAGGTCGACGCTATGGGCCGCACTGGCTGAGGAGGAACGACCAGACATCGGCCCGCTCTTGTTGGCGTTGGCTCTTCGTCGAGCCGATGCCGTGGCCGGCTTGGTAGTCGACACGAAACAGCACCGGTTTGCCGCTCGCCGTGGCCGCTTGGAAGCGGGCGCAGCTTTTGGCGGAGAGCCAAGGTTCGACGCGCGGGTCGTGGATGCCGTGCGTGAGGATCACAGCCGGATAACGCACGCCATCGCGAATGTGATGAAACGTGCTCATCGCCAGCAAGCCGCGGAATTCGTCAGGCTTTGTCGTCGTGCCGAATTCGGGGATGTTCGGCGGCCCGTTCATGGTCGTTTCGAATCGCAACATGTCGGTGCAGCCGACGGATATGTGGGCGGCGGCGAATAGGTCCGGTCGTTCCGTGATCGCACGCCCAATCAGGATGCCGCCGGCACTGCCGCCTTGGCCTGACAACTTCGCGGGGCTCGTGTAACGCTCGTGGATCAAATACTCCGCGCAGGCCAGAAAGTCTTTCCAGGTGTTCGGCTT
>CAIXSC010001056.1 GCA_903921945.1 uncultured Planctomycetaceae bacterium | reverse complement strand
CTCCGCAAGTCGGCGACTGGATCGTGGTGCTCGGCGGCCGCACGGGCCGCGATGGCATCCACGGCGCCACGTTCAGTTCGGCCGAGCTGACCAGCGAAAGCGAATCGGTCTCCGGCGGCGCCGTGCAAATCGGCAACGCGATCACCGAAAAGATGGTGCTCGACGTGCTGCTCGCCGCCCGCGACCGCCAACTGTTCCACGCCGTGACCGACTGCGGTGCCGGAGGCCTTTCGAGCGCGGTGGGCGAGATGGGCGAGGAAATCGGAGCCGAAGTATGGCTCGACAAAGCGCCGCTCAAATATGACGGTCTGTCGTATACGGAAATCTGGATCTCCGAAGCCCAGGAACGTATGGTGCTCGCCGTGCCCAGCGGGAAATGGGACGAGTTCCACGCGTTGTGCGCCTCCGAAGGCGTGGAAGCGACGATCCTCGGCCAATTTGTTCCGACCGGCCGGCTCGTACTGAAATACCACGGCAACGTCGTCGGCGACTTGGCGATGAGTTTCCTGCACGAAGGCCGTCCGCCGATCGTTCGCGAAGCGATCTACGAACCGCGCCCCGAACGGCCATTGACCGGCGACGCGGCGGCTGGCGGCGCGGCGACCGGCGGCGCGGCGGCTGGCGGGGTGCGGGACCACGCTGGCGCCGGCCACTCGAGTGCCACGACGCTGTCGCGGATTTTGTCGTCGCTGAATGTCGCCAGCAAAGAGTGGATCATTCGGCAGTACGACCACGAAGTGCAGGGCGGCAGCGTCATCAAGCCGCTGGTGGGAGTGGCGAACGACGGCCCGAGCGACGCGGCGGTGATTCGTCCCGTGCTGGATTCGCGTCGCGGCTTGGTGATCGCCTGCGGGATGAATCCGCGGTTCGGCGATTTGGATCCCTACCACATGGCGGCCGGAGCGATCGACGAGGCGCTGCGGAACTGCGTCGCGGTGGGCGCGGATCCGTCCCGGATCGCCATCCTGGACAATTTCTGTTGGGGCTACACCGACCGCCCCGAGACGCTGGGCGCCTTGGTGCGAGCGGCGCTGGCGTGTTACGACATGGCGATGGTGCTCGAAACCCCCTTTATCAGCGGCAAGGATAGTTTAAACAACGAGTTCAGTTATTTGGTGGACGGCCAGAAACGCACGATCGCGATTCCGTCGACGCTGTTGATTAGCGCTATGGGGCAAGTCGAGGATGTCGCTCGCTGCGTCACCATGGATCTCAAGCAGCCGGGCAACCTCTTATATCAAGTCGGTGTGACGCGCGACGAATTGGGCGGGTCCCATTTCGCCTTGGTCCGGGGGCTGGAAGGCGGCTCGGTCCCCAAAGTGGAGGCTGCGAGCGCAAAACGGCTCTTCGCCGCTGTCCACGCCGCGATCGCCGCGGGCGCGGTCCGCAGTTGCCACGATCTCAGCGAAGGCGGTTTGGCGGTGGCGCTCGCCGAGATGGCGTTCGCCGGCGGTTGCGGAGCTCGCGTGACCCTTGCCTCTGTCCCGTCCGAGTTCCCGTCGGCGTCCACAAGCGTGGCCCCTGGTTTGTCGGCCAACGCGGCGGTGCTCGACGAGGCCGAAATACGGCTGTTTTCGGAATCGCACACGCGGTTCGTATGCGAAGTGCCGCCAGCGAAACGCCAGGAGTTCGAAGCGTTGCTGGGCGGTGTGCCGCACGCATGGATCGGCGAAGTGCTCGAACAGCGGCGACTGGTCGTGTACGACAGCGACGATGCGGCCACTCCGCGGATCGACGCCGACATCGCGGACCTGAAAGAAGCGTGGCAAGCGCCGTTGCGGTGGTAAGCGGCGAGGCGCTCCGTGGGCCTGTACCTTCGAGCAACACGCTTAGCCGCCGACAGAGCAGGAGACGTTAGCGAACAAACCCACCTTGGACTCCCGGCGCGGCGAATCCGCCGTGCACTGGTGGGAAGCGTCGGAATCGGGAAACGCTAAATACCACAATAAACACAAAACACAAAACACAAAACACAAAAGACGAAAGACGAAAGACGAAAGACGAAAGACGAAAAAACCAAGACAAGTCCATCCAGGGACGGAACCGTCGTCCCGTCTCGTTGTGTTTCACTCCTGAAACCGGCGACCTCTTTTCGAGCGATCCCACACCACCAACCACCAACTCAGCAATGCCTGCTCCCCGAGTCCTGATTCTCCGCGCTCCTGGCACGAACTGTGACCTGGAGACGGCGTACGCGTTTACGATGGCTGGCGCGACGACCGAGGCGTGCCATATCAATCGATTGCTGTCCGAGCCCGGCCTTTTGGATCAATTCCAAATCTTGTGTTTGCCTGGCGGGTTCAGCTATGGCGATGACATCGCGGCCGGGCGGATTCTCGCCAACCAATTCCGGCATCACTTGATCGAGCCCCTGTTGCGGTTTCGCGATCGCGGCTCGCTGATTCTGGGGATCTGCAATGGATTTCAGATTCTGATCAAGTCGGGGGTGTTGTTAGCGGACGAGCCGGCCGGCGCACCGGCGACGTTGACGTGGAATAGTGGCGGCCTGTACCAGGACCGGTGGGTGAACTTGCGAACCGCGAGCGACCGCTGTGTCTTTTTGCGGGGCATGGATCGGCTGTACTTGCCGATCGCGCACGCCGAGGGCAAGTTTGTGACCCGCGACCAGGCGACGTTGGAGCGGCTGCGGGCGGCCGGACAGCTCGCCTTGTGCTATGCGGCCCCTGAAGGCGGCGGCGGTCCCGGCGAGAGGCCGACGAGCGTGTCGAGTGGCGTGGCGAGCGGCGGGCCGGCGAGCGGCTCGGGGGTGGGTGAATTGCCTTTTCCTCACAATCCCAACGGGGCCTGGGCCAATGTGGCGGGGGTCTGCGACGAGACGGGCCGGGTGTTTGGGCTGATGCCTCATCCCGAGCGGCATATTGATCCGACGCATCATCCCCGGTGGACGCGGCTACCCCAGCGGGCGGCTGGCGACGGTCTAAAACTATTTCAGAACGCGGTCGAGTATTTCGCCTAACGGAGCGTGTGGACCATGCGTAAGACGTTGAAGCAACGGTTGGAGGAAGGCGGAACGATCCGAACGTTCGCGATCGGCCGGGTGGTTCACCCGGTGGTGATTGAAATGTATGGACTGGCCGGCGGTTTCCATGGCTTTTGGCTCGACCTGGAACACGCGTTTATCTCGACCGAGCAAATGGTGATGGCGTCGCTGGCGGCCAAGGCGCACGACATGGACTGTTTTGTGCGGTTGGCTCCTTCCAGCTACGCGACGGTGACCCAATGCCTGGAGACAGGAGTGGGCGGTGTGATGGCCGCGCAGATCCAGTCGGCGGACCATGCCGAGCAATTTGTGCAGTGGGCCAAGTTCGCTCCGCGCGGCCAGCGAGGGCTGAATTTAAGCGGCCGCGACGCGAACTACACCCATAAGACGGCGGCGCAGTTTATCGCTGACGCCAACCGCGAACATATGACAGCGATCCAGATTGAAACGCTCGGGTCGCTGGCGGATGCGGACGCGATCGCGGCGAACGACGCGGTCGATTTGCTGTTCATCGGTCCGGCCGACCTGTCGATCGCGTTGGGGGTTCCCGGGCAATTCCACACCGACATTCTGTGGGAGGCGATCGGGAAGGTGGCGGCCGCGTGCCGCAAGCATGGCAAGGCATGGGGCGCGGTCGTGCCCGATCCCAAATTCTGCGACCGAGCGATGGAGTTGGGTTGCCGGATGCCTACGATGGGCAACGAAGTGGGTGTCATGCGCCGCGGGATCGAATGGTTCCAAACCGCGTTCGGCAGCCAGTTCCCCAAAAGCTAGCCGGTTTGCTCAGGCCTCGCTGGCAAGGAGCTGATCGAGGGCGTCGACGAGCACATCGATTTGTTCGCGGGTGTTGTACAGGTGGCATGAAACGCGGACGTATCGCGATCCGTTCCAGTCGACGATTGGGACTTCAATCCGGTGTTTATGCCAAAGCGCCTGTTGCAAAGAACGGGCGTCGCCGGGAGGTAGCGGGACATGCGCCATGGCCACATGCCAATCGTCGTGGCGCGTGGCCAGCGGCGGTAGCTGGAACCGATCGATCAGTCGGCTGCGGGCGTAGCTCGCCAATTCGCGGGCATGCTGGCGAAAGGTCTCGAGGCCGACCGAGCGCATCAATTCGATCGCGTCCGGGATAGCCAGATAAGGGCTTGGATCGCGGGTGCCGCTCCAAATGAATTCCTCGAACCACGCGGCCGGCGTGGCGGGCAGGAGCCGACCCCAACTGAGTTGCGGCACGCGGACCGACGCTTGCCGATGTGGCGCCACGTAAAGGAATCCCGAACCAAACGGCGCGCTAAGCCATTTATGACAGCTGGCGGCATAGTAGTCGCAGCCAAGCGCGTCGAGCGACAGATCGAGTTGGGCGAGGGCGTGCGGACCGTCGATGCACACAGCGATGCCGGCGGCCGCTGCGCGGCGGCAAATGGCTTCGACGGGCAGAGTGAGCGCCGTGGGGGACGTGATATGGCTGGCGACGATCAACCGCGTGCGGGGCGTGACGGCGGCGAACACCGCCTCCACCACCTGCTCGGGGTCGTCGAAGGGACGAGGCAATGGGGCGATGACGGGTGGAGCAGCGCCTGCGCGTTCGCAAGCCCGGCGCCAAATGCGGATCACCGCGCCATACTCGTGGTCGTTCAAGAGCACTTCGTCGCCCGTGGCCAGCGGAAAGCTGTCCGCGATCACGTTCATCGCATGGGTTGCGTTTTCGACAAACACGAGATTGTCTTCCGCCGCTCCGAGCCATTCCGCCAAATGCTTGCGGGCGGCGCGCCATGCTGGCTCGTGGAGCCGCGTAAAGAAATCCATCGGTTGTTCATCGAGCGCCGCTTTCCAGCGGCGCTGCGCGGCCAACACCGGCTCGGGCGCGGGTCCGAATGAACCGTGATTCAAATAAATGGTATCGGGACGGAGCTTCCAGAGTCGTCCCAAGTCCGTGGCGGCAGCGGCGGGCATCGGTGGATCACAAGAGGTGGCGGGCTTTGAGTTCCAGGTATTTATTGACGAGTGGCGCGGTCATTTCCTCGGGGAACACATCCATGCAAAGGACGCCGGTGTGCTGCAGATCGCGGATCACTTGGGCGCGCCAACTGAGAATGTGCGCGGCGGCCGCCGCTCGATAGAGCCGGCTGCCGGTTGTCGCTTCGGGCGCCACGGCGTCAAACAGTTGTCGATCGCGCAGAAAGATGCCGAGCGGCAGGTGGCGGCCCATTTGCGCCGCCAAGTACTGATGCACTTGCCGCGCGTTCACTTCGTCGATCACATGCGTCACGAGCACCACCAAGGCGCGTTTGCGACAATGTGTTGACAACTGCATAAACGCTTCGTCGTAGCGCGACTCCACAAGTTCGGGGAACCGGTTGAAACTCGCGTGCAGCAGTTGATTCATCTGCTTCATGCCGCCTTGCGGAGGCACGTAGTTCAGCACGCGATCGGAGAACGCCAACAGCCCGACCGAGTCGCCTTGGCGAAGCGCGACGTAGCTGAGCATCAGCATCGAATTCAAAGCGTGGTCGAGCAAGCTGAGGCCGGCCGCTTCGTTGGTCATCATCCGGCCGCAATCCACGAGAAACACGACCCGCTGGCTTTGGCTGGTTTGGAAGTCTTTGACCGTCAGCTTTTGACGGCGGGCGGTGGAACGCCAGTCGATATGTTTGTAATTGTCGTCGTGTGTATAGTCGCGAAGGCGTTCGAAATCGTGGTCCTGGCCAACGCGGCGAGTGCGTCGGACGCCAACGAGGCTTAGCCGGTTGGTGCGGGCCAGGAGATCGTATTCGTTGAGCTGTTTCATGTCGGGGTAGACATGAACCGTCGACGGGCAGTCATAAGACAGGAACCGTTGCCAGAGCCCGAGCCGGCTTGGCACGCGTAAATGCACCTGCGACCAGCGGTATTCGCCACGTCGGCTGGCGGTCGCGTTGTACTCGACCGTCACACGGCTGCGCCGCGGAGATTTTAAATCGAATTCCTCGGGATTGGCCGTGAATTCCTGCGGAGCGTCATCGCGCACCGACACCCGTTGTTTGCGATTGCCCAGGTTGTTGATGACAAGTTCCACACGGTGCGGCATGCGGAGGGAGGCGACCCGCGTCATGTTTCGAGATACGGAAAACGCCGATTTCCAAGGCAGCGTGCATAGATCGACAATCCCCACGATCGCGAACGCGGTGTCGATGGCGACGATCGGCACCAGCCATGCGTCGCTGAAGGCGAGCATGACGCTGAGCGATGTCGGAACGAGCGCCAGCCACAGCAGGGGACGCGCGGGATGAATCCGCTTGAAAAGCGCCAGCGGAATGAACGGCAACGTGAAGGCGGCCAGCCAGGCCCACGTTAAACGCACCTGCAGTTGCTGGTCTTGCGCGAACCGTTCGAGGAATTCGTTCACAGCCGCGGCACCTCCACGGACCGAATCAGTTCGCGCAGCAGCTCGTCGACCTTGCGTCCTTCCACTTCCGCTTCGGCGGTGAGAATCACGCGATGTCGCAGCGCTGGGATAGCGATTTGCGCCACGTCGTCGGGAACGGCGTAATCGCGGCCGTGGAAGGCGGCGAGTGTGCGGGCGGCCTGCAAGATCGCCAATCCGGCGCGGGGCGATGCCCCCATGTGGAACTGCGGCCAGACACGTGTGGTGCGCACCAGCTTGGCGACGTAGTCGACCAGCCGCTCGTCGACGATCACATCGCCGTTGGCGCGAATCGTTTCGAGAATCTCGGCGACGTTGGTGACTTCGCGCAATTCGCCCTCGAGCCGCCGATTGATGTCGACCTGACGGCTGTGCATCTCGAGAATTCGTTTCTCCTCGGCCAAATCCGGGTATCCGGCCATCAGCTTGAACATGAACCGGTCGAGCTGCGCCTCGGGAAGGTTGTACGTGCCTTCGGACTCGATCGGATTTTGCGTGGCCAGGACAAGGAAAGGTTTTTCGAGCGTATGCGAGGTGCCGTCCACGGTGACCCGGAACTCTTGCATGATTTCCAGCAGCGCCGCGTGGGTTTTTGCCGGTGCGCGGTTGATTTCATCCGCGAGCAGCAACTGGGTAAATACGGGTCCCGGTCGAAAACGGAACTCCTGCTGTTTCATATCGAATAGCGGCGCGCCGGTGATGTCGGACGGCATTAAGTCGGCGGTGAACTGAATGCGGCCAAACCGCAATCCGAGCACGCGGCCGAGCGTCCGCACAAACAATGTCTTGCCAAGTCCGGGAACACTTTCGATCAGCACGTGTCCGTTGGAAAACAGGGCGACCAGCGTGCCAACGACCAGTTCATCCTGGCCGACGTAGATCTTGCTGATCTCCGCCATGATGCGGTCGAACAACGCTTTGGTTGCTGTGGGCGCAACTCTGCTTGATGCGCCACCCCGGGGAGAGACGGCCGGCGGTGCGGCCGCGACGGGCGCGGCCAGCGCGACGGGCGTGGCCAGCGCGACGGGCGCGGCCACAGGTTCCGACAGCTGCGGATTCGCCGGATTCACGGTGGCGCTCCAAATGGCACTCACATCCGCAACGGTGGCAGGCGATTCATGGACACCTGGAAGCACGGCCGACGGGGCAACAGGTGGCGCGACAGATGGCGCGACAGTCGGTGATCCGAGCGGGGCGACGGTCGGAGCGACCGTGGGTGAAACGGACGGAGCGACCGCAGGCCAACCCGTCGCGGCTTTCGCGAACGGCGTTGTCACGGGCGGAACTCCGGGGCCAGTGCCGGGCAAGGTGCCAGGGAAGGTGCCGGGCATGGCGCCTGGGACCGGGCCAAGGGTGCTGCCTGCGACGCTGGATTCGGGCGAAGGAGCGCTACCGCTTGGGACGCCTTCGGCCGACAAGCTGGATCTGGGAATCACGACCGTCGTGGGACTTTCCATCACGGAGGCATGGCGATCTCCGGGGACGGGTTGCACATGCCCGCACTGCGGGCATTTCGCGGACCGGCCGATATGTCCAGCGCTGACTCGCAGTTTTCGCGAGCAGGATTGGCAGAGGAATTCGACCATGTTGGGAAACATCCCGCTACCCGAGCCGCCGCCCGCGTTGCCGAAGCCATTCGGGTCGTTCATCGCGTTTCCTTTGTCATTTTCTGGTAGTTTTCGAGCATTTGGCGGGCCGTCTTTCTGTCGCCGGTTCGTTCCAACAGATCGCCGACCGCTTCAATATGGGCGCCGAAATCGGCCACGGAGACGGTTGGCAGGTGTTTCGCCCGGCCAAAAATCGGCCATGAGGTGAAGCAGAAGAGCAGCCCGACCCCGATCAAATGCAAGATCAAGATGTTCAACGGATAGATCGTGAACAGCCCCATTCCCGACGGCATCGTGTTTTGCGGTTCTTTATCAAGCACTTGAAGGCCCGTCGGACCGCTCTCCAAAAAACCGACATTTCCCGGGGGACCGCAGGCCTCCACCAAGCGTGCCGCCAGCTTGCGATGCTCGCGATTCACCAAGCCCATATTTAAAAGGAACGAGCCATTGGTGACCACCAGGACTTGCGAACGGCGAGGCGTGGCGTTGGATGTCTCGAACGGCGGGGCCCCATCGTACACGCGTCGAACGAGCGGATCGCCACGGTCGGTTTCCAGGAGCACTTCCGAGTTTGGCACGGGCAACGTCTCGACGGTCGCGGTTTCCACCGGAAACGATCCGAACGTGATTGGTGTGGCTGTCAACCGACGGGCCCGTCGACCCTGGTTCGCGCCTGTCGGTGGCGGCGATGGCGTCGCGGGTGTGGAGGCGGACGATCCTGTCTGACTGGGCTTCTGAGCGGGTTTCCTCGCGGACTTGGCTGGCTGACTGGCTGGCGGATTGTCTGGTGGATTATCTGGCGGGCTTTTCGTGTGTACCGTCTTGGAACTGTCTTGGTCGGGCGCTGAGTCTTCCTTGTCTGTGGAGTTTGCCTCGGCATTGGCCTTGCCGCTGCGATTGGCGTTGCGGTTGCCATCGGCCTTGCCGGTGCCATTGGCGCCGGCCGAGGCAGCCACAGTGGTCGCTCGGGCGTTGCTGGGAGCGAATGTCGGGAGCGGCGCGCCGACCTGGGGAATATCATCATTTGTGGCGGCGACCAATCGTGTGCCCACCGAGATATCCATAGCCGTCGGGTCGACGCCTTGCGCCCAGGGACCACTCAGGCTCTTGACCGGATAGTGGGCCCCAGGGCGAACGACGAACCAGCGGGCGTAAGTCCAATGCGGTCCATTGCTGAGGGCCACATCGTGCTGGGCGATGGCGGACGACAACCGCGAGTCGATTTCCGAAGATTGCTCGTTCGGCGCGTTGGCCCGCATGGTCCGCCAGTAGAGCGACGCGCTGTCGAAATCGCGGCCCACATAGACGAGCGTGCGGCCCGGGGCATCGGCGAGCCACTCATCGAGAAAGTCGCGTTCTTTTCGCGATGGCGCGCTGTTCAAGTCCGGAATCCATACCAGCGTGTCATACGAACGGATGCGAGGGGAAAGCCGGCGCCAGGAAGCCACCGTATGGCCGGCCTGCTCAAACAGTCTGGAGAGAGCGACGGTGCCGTTGACGCTTTCTTGAAGGTACTCGCCGCGTCGCTGGCCATAATTGGAAACGAGCTGGTCAGGTTCGCAGGCGGACAGGGACATAAAGGCGTATATCAACGCGCACGCGACTATCAGACCCAGCATACCAAAGGCGAATTTGCGGCGTTTGCGCGGAATAGCATCGCTCACGGCGCGACTCCTGTGGGAAGACGCCGATGGAACTCATCCACCTCTTGCCAGCATGCTTCGAACCGCGATCGATCCAATGGATGATGTCCGAAAAACACATCTTCAAACGCGACCATCGTCCGGGATAACGAACTCGCGAGAAACGGCTCGCCGCGAACCTCCCGCAAATACTGGCGATTCGTCTTGCCGCGTTCCAATTGTATTCGTTGATGGCGGTCCAGTTGCAATAGCTCGTGACTAAAGAGGTAAATGATCGCGCCGCTATAGTCGCCTGACTCGTACCGCCGCCGCGCTTCCGCCAGATAATCGCCGCGCGGGGCCGCCAACTGCACAGGCAGCTCGTCCACTCGCGCGCGGCGCAAATGATCTTCGTCCAATTCATCCTCGTCGTCCCGCCGGTTTTTGTCGCGGATTCTGGTGAAGACGTGAATCAACACGTAGGCTAATCCGACCAGCAACGCGACCAACACGGCGTAGATGACCACCTGGGCAAAAATTCCCAACCCGTCGAAGAGCGACGAAAGCCAGGAAAGATTCCAGTCCGGCCCGTTCAGATTTTGGAAGTAATCCCTGATCGATTCGAGCCATGGCCATTGAGCCGGCGGTTGTACATTGATCCTTTTTAATTCGTCCTTTTCCGTGTCGTACCATGGGGCGAAGCCCATGCGTCCCAAGGCCTCGCGTCCCTGCCGCACTTGCTCTGTTTCCGTAGCATTGCCGACAGCATTGCCGGCAGAGGACGGTTGCGCCAGAGCGTTTTCAGGACGGGACCATGCGCTTGTCGCGAGTGCGGCGAACAGCACGATAGCGGCAAGCGACCGCCCGCCGGAGGCATGTGCACGGCTTGGACCGCTCATGCGATCACCTTTGGCTGGAACCGGCTCGCCTCCGCTCGCAGCAGCAGTTCCACTTCCCAGCCTTCATTGCGGATGCGGGTGTCCAGATAGCTGAGAAAGCGGACCACAGCGACGTAGATCGCGACCAGCCACATCGATGCTGGGCAGCCGATCCGAATCAGCCACGGTCCCCATCGCCAATCGTAGAGCACGATTCCGGAGACAAACAAAAATCCGTGGGCGATGGCGATTCCAAGGATCACGCAGATGACGGCCATCGTCAGCCAGCGGGGAAACAGCGACACGACGGCGTGCAGCATCGTCATGCGTTTCGAGAGTGTCATGACCAGTGGATTGGATGACCGCCATGGGAGCCGTTCGAGCACGGCGACTTCGGGCAGGAAAGTTCGATTGGCTCGGACCAGCCCGACCACGCCGACCAGCATCATGAGCCAGAACTCGGCCAAGGAAAACTCGGACTCGAAGCGGGCCGAGTAGATCAGCAGCCAGCCAATGAGCGGCCCGCGAAACACGACCTGGCAGATCATCAATTGGCTGAGGCCGTTCCACACGCCGAGCAGCACTTCGCGCATGGTCGGCCGTTCTTCAAAGGTGGAGCTTGCCAGCAGCACGGTGGCGGCGATGGTGCCGAGCGGCGCTTCCAGGAACACGAGCAACGACATGTTCCACAAATACCGGTATGGCAGGAAGTCGATGCCGAAATCGTAACGCGATGGATCGAGCAGCCACCCGAGAAGATACTCGTTGAGCAACATCAACGGGACAATGCCGAACAAGGCGGCGGGTAGCAACCGGGCCCCGTAGGCCCGCAAGACATGCAAACCCAAGTCCATCAATTCAATCTGGGTCCGTTCCCGCACCGCGATTCGCGTTCTATCCAGTTGCATCGTCGATCCTCCGCGGGAAGCCGAGCACCACGAAATAGAACGTCAGTAGACCGCTGTCGAACAGGGCGACGCCCGCTTTGACCCAATAGGGCAAGCTGGTCGGCGAGATGAACGCCTCCGTGAACGCCGCCAGCGTGAACAGCACCATCGACGAGCCCATCATCGGCATCGCTTCGCGGGCCGCGCGAACCAGCGAGTCGCCGCGGAGGAAACCGCCGGTGCGAATGAGCGACACCCCAAGCCGTAAGCCAGTGCCCGCCGCGAGCACGATCGCCGTCAGTTCAAATGGCCCATGGGCGGTGACGAATTCGAAGAAATTGCGACCCGCCGCCACGTCCGGCCGCGCCATGTAGCCGAAGCACGCGCCGAGGAAACCGGCATTGAAAATGGTGATGAAGAGGCCGGGCACAATGAGCAGGCCGCCGACAAAACATTTCAAGCCAATGCCCGTGTTGTGGGAGATGTAAAACGCCGCCATCGTGACATTCACCGAATAAGGCCGGTCGCGCAGCGGGTCGCGGTAGTTCGTCTCCAACTGCTCGATCCCATCGTCGCCGATCACCTCCTCCGCGAAGGTCGGCCACAAAGTCTTGGAGTACGCTAGCACGGCGGAGAGTAAAAAAATTCCCCAAAACAGCACAAAGGCGGCGTGGATGCACCGGTCCTTGAAAATGCTTCGCGG
>CAIXSC010001055.1 GCA_903921945.1 uncultured Planctomycetaceae bacterium | reverse complement strand
TGCCCGCTCTCCAGATGCCCGCTCTCCAGATGCCCGCTCTCCAGATGCCCGCTCTCCAGATGCCCGCTCTCCAGATGCCCGCTCTCCAGATGCCCGCTCTCCGCATTCCCCGCGACGATTGGGCGTCGTTTTTTCGCCTACCCGAAATTCGCCGAATCGGCGACAATTCCGCCATGCGATCGGGATAGGAAGCGGCTGGCGCTCGAAGTGGCGGGCGAGTGGGCCGAAAGTGACGTGACCGGAGGAACCGAGTCGCGTGGTGAACGGATTGTTGGGAAGGAGCCAAGCGGTGGCACGGCGAGCGATGCTAGCCTTGAGTGACTGGGGCGTGTGCTTTGCGCTGCGGGTGGTGCTCTGCGCGATCCAATCGACCAGCTTGACGACGTGCGGCATTGCGGCTCGATGGCTGGCGTTTCTGCTGTCCGATGTGCTGCGAGTGCGTGTGCAGACGGTCGAAGCGAATCTAAAGATCGCGTTCCCGGACTTGGGGCCTGTCGAGCGTCGTCGGTTGCGCCGGCGGATGTGGGAGCATTTGGTGCTCATGGTGTGCGAGATCGCGCACGCGCCGCGAAAGCTCCACGAGACGAACTGGCGGAAGCACATCGTCATTGAGGGCCGCCGTGAAATCGTGACCTACCTGCTCGACCGGCGTCCGACGGTGATCGTTTCGGGGCATTTTGGCAACTTCGAGGTGGGCGGCTATCTGATCGGGCTACTCGGTTTTCCCACTTATTCCATCGCACGGACGCTCGATAATCGGCAGCTCGAGCAGATGGTGAAGGACTTCCGCGAGCGCAAGGGGCAGTACATCGTCCCCAAGGATGGCAGCGGCACGTTGGTCGCGCAGTTTTTGGAGCGCGGCGACAAGGTCGCGTTGTTGGCCGACCATCATGCGGGGCCGAAAGGGTGCTGGGTCGATTTTCTGGGCCAGCCGACTTCGTGTCACAAAGCGGTCGCGTTGTTCACGCTGGGCAGCGGCGCGCCGATGCTGTCGATCTCCAATGCGCGGGGCCACCGGCCGATGAGTTTCCGGGTGCGGCTGGAGGGGCTGGCCGATCCACGCGATTTGCCGAATGAGCTCGCTAGTGTTCCCGCACTGACTCGGTGGTACAATCAGGCCCTGGAAAACGCCATCCGACGCTCTCCCGACCAGTATTGGTGGTTGCATCGGCGATGGCGTGGCGAGCCGCCGCGCCGGCGTCCCGCCGAGAAACGTCCCCCCGCTTCCCCTCCCGCCCCTGTCGCGATGGAACGTCCTGCGGCCTGACGACCGCGGCCGGCGCCGTGCCGAGCCGTGCGACGCGCTGCCGTTGGGACTTCCCGCGCCGCCGCTCGATGGCTCCCCATGGCTCGTTGGATTCGCCTCGCGTCGCTCGACGAATGCCCGGTCGGCTCGGCCCGCGAACTGGTTGCCGAGGACCGCGTGATTGCCGTGTTCCACACGGTGGATGGCGAATTCCACGCCTTGGATGGCATCTGCCCGCATCAAGGCGGCCCGCTTGGCAAAGGCCGCCTTCACGGCTGTGTTTTGACCTGCCCCTGGCATGGCTGGCAATTCAACGTCGCCACCGGCCAGCATCAAATCAACGCCTCGGTGAAACATCCGAAGTATCCGCTGCGAGTTGACGGGGATACGCTGTTTGTCGACGTGGACGAGGCGAGCCGTGGTTGAGTTTCGCACGTTTCGCAACAGCGATCCGCCGCGACTCGCCACCGTGTGGAATTCGCAACCGCCGTTGGCGACCCGCCTGTCGCGCGTCCACGCCCGGATGCTCGATGAGACTGTGCTCGCTCGGTTGTACTTCGATCCGGCCGGGTTGTGGCTGGCCGAAGAGGACGGCCGTGCCGTGGGGTTCGCACACGCCGGGTTCGGGCCGGCAGCGGGCGGCGAACGCCTTGCGACCGAGATCGGTTGCGTTTCCGCGTTGGTGGTGGAACCGCGAGCGGACTCGGAGCCGATCGCGGCCGAACTCTTGCGGCGGGCGGAGGAGTACCTTTCGCGCCGCGGGGCCCGCGAAGCGTTCGCCGGCGGTCCCGGTCCGGTCGATCCGTTTTACGGCGGACTGTATGGCGGTTGCCGCTGTGAAGGGGTGCCCACCGAAGATGCGTCCGCCGTCGACCGATTCCGCGCCGCCGGCTACGCGGAACGCGAACGCCGCGTGGTGTACCGGCGCGATCTGGAAGGGTACCGGGCCCCATGTGACCGGCTTCATTCCCAGTGGCAGCGACAGGTTCCGGCCGATCGGCCGATCGAGTGTCACGCGGGACTCGCCGCCGACTCGTGGTGGGACGCGTCCACGCTCGGCCCACAGCGCCGCTGCCGCTATCGTTTGACGGTTCGCTCGCCCGCTGCGCGTGACGCGGAACTCGTCTGTTCCGATTTGCAGCCGCTCGCCGACGCGACCGGCCGGCGACTCAGCGGGCTGCTCCACTGGAACTGCGACGAGCGTGCCTGGAGCGACGGCATGTTTCGTTTCCTCCTGGCCGAGACCCTCCGGCAGCTCGCCGACGACGGTATCGAATGGTTCGAAGCCCAAACCGGCCCAGCCGACCACGAGTTGCGCGGCTTGCTCGAAAAGCTCGGTTTCCAATCGATCACGGAAAAAATCGTGCTGACGAAGTGTCTCGAAGCTCGGCAGCCGCTCGACGGGAGATAAGAATGGGCGAATAGATTGTGTCGAAGCGTTGGCTTGGTTTGCATGGGCAGCTTGGATGCGGGCTTGGAGCTCCGTCCGGTGGTTGACGAACGACGCATCCGCACATGTTTTTCGAACTACAAACTCGCCTGACGCACGAGCGCCGAACGCCGAGCGTGATTCCTCGACCGGCCGCGCATTCCGACGACCACGAACCACCCTTGCAAACCGGCACCCGCTCGCCACTCACCGCGATCGCAATCACAATCCCAAGGGCCCATTAACCGACGATCCGCCACCCAAGCAGCAGGCAGCAAGCAGCAAGCAGCAACTGACAACTGACAACTGACAACTGACAACTGACAACTGACAACCAGCAGCCAGCCTCAGATGACCAACAATTCCAACTTATCGAGCGTTTCCGACAAGACTGGCGTGCCTGCACGGCCGAAGATTCTGATGCCGTTAGGGGACGCCACGGAGGCGCTCGACACGTTTTATCCGTATTTCCGATTGCTCGAGGCCGGCTACGAAGTTGTCGTTGCGGGGCCGGAGGCGCGGCTCTACCACACGGTGTTGCACGAGATCCCGCCAGACTCATCGATCCCGTGGGACATCACGCAAGAGCGTCCCGGCTACTTCATTCGCGCGACGCTCGCGTTTCGCGATGCCGTTGGAGCGGAGTTCGCGGGGCTGTTTATTTCTGGCGGCCGCGCGCCGGAGTACATCCGGTACGACAAGGATTTGTTGCGAGTGACTCGGGAGATTCACGCGGCTGGCAAGCCGATCGCCTGTGTTTGCCATGGGATTGAAATCCTGACCGCCGCCGACTGCATTCGCGGGCGACGTGTGACGACGGTTGCCAAATGCGCGCTCGACGCCCAGCAGGGTGGCGGCACGTACGTCAACAGCGAGACGGTCGTCGATGGCAACATCGTCACGGCTCGGACCTGGCACGACAACGCGCCGCTCATGCGAACCTTTCTCGGCATGCTCGAAAACCAAGGTTAGACGCCCATGAACGACTTCGAGTGGCTTCAGGCAGCGCGGGGCCGCGATCCGCTGAGTTTTGATGACGCCGAACTCCGCGACGCCCGGCGCCGGATGAGCGAATCGCCGGAACTGTGCGAGATCATGCTCGGGGATCCGGTGCTCGCGCCGCTGGCTGAACGGATCATGAGTTTGGCGGATCCGCCCCCGGAGTCCGCCAGTCCAGCGGCCGCCACTGCTCAACGGCGAGTCGCATCGATGCCCAGAATCCTGGCCGTCACCGCAGTCGTTGTGCTCATCGCCGCCGCATCACTCTGGCGAGCGTTCTCGCCCACGCCATCTGCCCCTCCGTCAGCGACCGCGCTGACGACTTCGCCTGAGACTTCGCCTGCGGACAAACAACAAGCGGATGCGGCGGCAACTGCCGCGACTTCGCCAGCCACGCCCGCCACAGCCGACAATCCGGCTGGGAACGACTTGGCTGTCACGTCCAACACGCCAGCCTCCACGAGCGCCTCCGCCACTGCCGGAACGCCAACCGCTGCTGGAGTGCCTCCGGCTGCCGGAACGCCCGCCACTGCTGGAGCGCCTGCCGTTGCTGGAACGCCAACCGCTGCTGGCGTGCCTCCGGCTGCCGGAACGCCCGCCACTGCTGGAGTGCCTGCCGTTGCTGGAGCGCCTGCCGCTGCCGGAACGCCTGCCGTTGCCGGAACGCCTGCCGTTGCTGGATCGCCTGCCGTTGCTGGATCGCCTGCGGCGGGAGGGCCAGCTAAGGTTGGAGTTGCGGGGCCTAACGCGGGAACTGCGGCGGCTACGGCTGGTCCGTCTGCGGCGCCAGTGCCGGCACCGGTGTCGGAACCGGCGCCGGAGATTTTGCCGTGGCAGGCCGTGCTCGATTCCAAGGACGTGCCCCCGTCATTCACCGCTTTGTGTTGGGACGGTTTCGACGCGAAGCTCGCTTTGCCGACGCGGGAGACATTACAGCAGTGGTTCGAGCCGGTGCCGGGCCATGGATTGCGTCTGACGGATACTCGGCTGCCGAACAGTCGTTGCGGCGTGTTTGAAGGGGTGATGCGTCTGCGAGCGCCGCTTGGCGAAGATCGCGTGCTTCGTGTGGCGCTCGACAACTTTCCCCGTCTGCAACTCCACTTTTTCTCGGGGGAAGAAGGGGTGAGCTTCGTCTGGTCGCAAGACGATCCGCATTGGTCGGTGTACGCCACGCGGCGCGACGCGACCACACGGTTGGCTCGCGACTGGCGTTTGATCGCGACGGACGCCGGGCGGGCGCGGCGGGCCGAGTTTCGTGCGGGTGGACCGTGGGAGCTGCGCTACCATGAGGGACGCGTGAAAATCAGCCGGGGCGATATTGTGGTCGCCCATGCGCCTCTTGCCGAAGCCCCGACGGATGTCATCTGGCAGGGACGCGCGACGTTTTACGGACTCGCTCTCGCCCGCACGGTCGACGCGCCGGCGGTCACTCGACAATGGCCCGAGCACGAGGAGGGCTGGGAAGACGCGGCGGCGTTGGCCGCTGACTCGCCGAATGACTGGACGGTGCAGTTGCCGGAGAACGCGACCTGGAGCCGCGACAGTGACGGGATTTGGTGGCTGGAATGCGGTGGCGCCGCCAAGACGGGTTGGGTGGCCACGCCGCTTCCTCAGGCCGGATTGCAGGAAATCGTCCTGCAACTGAAGGAAACAAGTCCCGGCGGCGGTGTGTTCCTGGCGGGAGCGGACAAGCTTCCCCGCCAAGTCCTCCGTGTGACGCTCGACAAACGATCGGGCCAAAAGTCGTTAACTTGGTGCGGCGACGACAATCTGGCCGAAGTGCCAGTGCCCGCTGTCGTCGATTCCGCGGCCGCCTTCACCCACGACGCCCCGTGGATTCGGATGGTGGTGGGCTGCGGCTTGGTGCGCGCCTGGCAAAGTGTGGACGGTCGCGATTGGGTGGAACTGCCCGCGCTCGCGCGATATCCAACCCGCGGGATCAGTTACGTCGGCATTCACCACGTGGGCGGAAAACAGCCCGTCAAAATGGCGCTCCGCCAGCTCTGGATCCGACCGCTTTCGGAACTCGCCGCGACCGCCGAACCGCAGTTGGCCGCCAGCACGGCGGTTCGCGACGCCGCAACTCCGGTCGAGTGGCGCAAAGCGGTACAAGATACTCGCCCCGCCGACATCGACGAACGGCGTTGGAAACGGGCCTGCGCTGCCGTGACGCTCGGCCATGGCGCCGACCGCGACGTCGCTCAAGCCGCGCTCGACGATTGGCTTGACGCGATCGATCCGGCCCATCCATTCGACCGTCAGTTGCGAGCGTTTGCCGAAGCCGCCGCGCTGCTCGATCTGGCCGAACTTCCCGCGGTCGCCCAAGCGCTCGTCGCCCGCTTTCATCGGCTTGCGTGGTCGGTGTTTGAGACGACCGGTCAGCCGCCGCTGGCCGCCGTTCGCCGCGCGTTCCAGGAAACGGCATTCCGACTGCGGCTGAACGACACCGCGTTCGAACCGCGGAATGTGCGGACCGATCTGCTCCATGCGCTGTACAGCGAGCAATGGGAAGAAGCGATCGAGTTAGTCCGTCAATTGCGTTACTTCCATCAGCAAGCGCAGACACCGTTGCTCGACTGGACGGACACGAT
This sequence comes from uncultured Planctomycetaceae bacterium, assembly GCA_903921945.1. GTDB lineage: Bacteria > Planctomycetota > Planctomycetia > Pirellulales > Pirellulaceae > CAIXSC01. The sequence goes on along the minus strand of CAIXSC010001055.1, from coordinate 10,987 downwards.
GGCGCGACGCGCGACGCCCGGTCGCGACGCGCCCGCGGCCGTGGCGGCCACGCCGGCGGTTCGAGTTCCCCCTGAGCCGCGTCTGCCAGCCGTTTTCCGTGGAGCGGCTCGTCCCCGGCCGTGGTTGGAACGCCGCGCGCAGCGATCGCGGCAAGACGCGAGCCGCGGAAAAGATGGCTGGATGCATCCGCTCAACGAGGAACTGGGCAAGGAAACTTACAACGCGCTTGCAGAGCTGGACAGCTTGATTGGCGCCGAGGCGTTCGAGGACGCCGCGCGGCTCATCGCGCAATTCGACCCGGCGCAAACTCCCGGCATCGCGCCGCTTGACGCCGACGACGAGTTGCTGGCGTCGCTACGCAGCGCGACCCGTTGGTTCGCCGCTGAGCATCCCGAGTTGGCGGACGCGATGCGATCCCAATTCGACAAGGTCGCGCCGCTCCGGTTGCGTCCCGCGACCCGCACCGGCGAGCCGTCCGCGGTCGAACTTGTCGCGCACCAATATGCCGGCACCGCGGCCGCCGCCGAAGCTCACCTATGGCTCGGCGACCGCGCGTTGGCGGCTGGCGAATTCGGACCGGCTCGCGCCGCTTATCGGCGTGCTCGCGAGAGCTTACCGGTGGCTCGGCTGCCCGCGCTGGAGGCCCGACTGCGGCTCGCGAACGCCTATCTGGGCGTTGCCAGTGGCGCGCCGCCCACCCAGCCGGTCACGCTTGGACCGCGACCGCTAGCGATTGCGGAATTCGAGGCGATCGTCGCCACCGCGATGGCGAACGCCTCGTCATCCGCGTCCGCCGAGAGCCGGATGGCGGCGATCAGTGGAGTCGCCGGCCAATCCCCCGCGCCGCCGCCGGTCAAGGAGTTCGCGCCACAGTCGCGGGGTCTTGTTGACGGTCCGGTTGGTGAACGTCCGCAGGAAGAGGTCGTGCGGCACCTGGACCGCCTTCAAGTGGATTGGGCAGGTCAGCAGCTTGCGTGGGTCATGGACGGCGGCCGAGTCATCGTCAGCAACCGCTTTCAACTCGCCGCCTTCGACCCGCAGGCCGGTCAGCGATTGTGGCAGACGAGCGCGGTCGAAGGCAAACGCGTGATGCGCAGCCGCGATTGGGGGCTGATCCCGATGAAACCGGTCGTGGCGGGAACGCGGATCTTCGCCCGGTTGCTGTACGGCGACGGCCCGACGCTCGGGTGCTGGGACGCCGCCAGTGGCAATCGAGTTTGGCTCGCCGAGCCGCCCGCGGGCGTCTGGATCGCTTCCGACCCATGGCTTGATCAAGGTCGAGTGCGTGCCTTCACCATCCAGCGACTCGACGGCCCCGAGGCTACGCTTCGGCTTGCCACCTTTCAGGCCGCGACGGGGGAAATGACCGAGCAGACGGATGTCGTGCAACTTCGTGTGAGCTGGTTCGCTCGCTACTGCTGCGAAGTGGCCGTGGCTGACGACACGCTGCTCGCCGCGATCGGCGGCGCGGTCGTCGCCTGCGACCGCAACGGTCGAGTGCAATGGGTTCGCCGCGAGGTGGTGCTGCCGACGGAGGAAGACGCCGAGTGGGTCTTTCAGAGTTTTCAACGGCCCGTGGTGCGGGATGGCCGCGTCTATGTTTGCCAACCGGGTGTCCGCGCGGTCGACTGTTTGGAAATCGACACGGGACGCCGACTGTGGCGGCGCTTCGCGCCGGATCTGCGACGCTTGGCCGCCGCGCTCGACGATCGCTTGATCCTTGCCAACGATCGCGGCTTGGAAGCGATCGCGATCGCCGACGGCCAACCGCTTTGGCGGCGTGAGCTCCCGGGGCTGGTGCCGTCGATGGCCGCCGGCGGACCTCACGGTCTTCTCGCCGCCCGCATGCTTCCCCATAGCGATCCCAAAAAACTGCTGCCGGAATTCCTCTGGCTCGACCCGGCCACGGGCGCCACCACGGCCGCCACGCCACTCGAACCATTCGCCGACCCGGCCCCGAGGCTGGGGCCGCTATTCACGGTTGGCGATCGACTGTTTGTGTTCTTCGGCCGTGGTCAAACCGAGGCGAAAAGAGAACTGTTCGAGTGCGTTTCCAAGTAAGGAGCAACGGATGCGAACCGCCGACTCGGCCCGCAATCTGGCCTGCCGCCAACGACGGCGGCTGCGTCGTTTTTCCGGGGCCAGTGCCCGTTTTCCGTTGAGCTTTCCCGCCGCGCTGTTCCGCGTCATCGCATGGCTGGTCGCAGTTACCGTGGCAAGCGTCGACGCGCCGGCCGCGCGGGTGAATGCCGAACCTTTAGCGGCGCAGCCGGCCGTCGCTCAACCGGCTGCCGACAAACCGGCTGCCGACAATCCGGCTGCCGACAAACCGGCTGCCGACAAACGGGCGGCGGAGAAATCGGTCGTTGAGAAGCCGGTGTCCGCGAAGCCGGACATGGAGCAGGCGGCGGCGGAGATGGAGGCGACGGTCGAGCAGGTTGCGCGGAATTCCAAACCATCGATCGTCGTGGTGACCTTTCGCGGACGGGAGGGGCAGCAGCAAGGGTTGGGCACGGGGTTTGTTGTCAGTGAAGACGGGTTGATCGCGACGAACCTTCATGTGTTGGGCGAAGCGCGGCCGCTCACGGTGCAGTTCGCGGATGGCGAGAAGCACGAAGTGATCGAGATTCACGCTTCGGACCGGCATCTGGATTTGGCGGTGATTCGCATTCGAAAACCGGCTCGCAAACTGGTGCCGTTGCCGCTGGGCGATTCGGCTCAACTGCGCGACGGCATGCCGATCGCGGTGCTCGGAAATCCGCTCGGATTGCAATACAGCGTGGTTGGAGGCTCGGTGGTGTCCGGCACACGCGAGGTCGAGGGCCGGAAGATGATTCAGTTGGCGGTCGCGATCGAGCCGGGCAACAGTGGCGGTCCGGTGCTCGACCTGCGCGGCCGCGTGCAGGGAATCGTGACACTGAAGTCGCTGGTTACGAAGAACCTTGGGTTCGCGATGGAAGTCGACGCCCTCAAGTCTTTATTGGAACGTCCGAATGCGATTCCGATGGAGCGCTGGCTGACGATCGGCGCGCTGGACGCGCGGGAATGGAATCCGCTGTTCGGTTCCCGCTGGCAGCAACGCGCGGGGCGCATTCATGTGGTCGGCGCGGGGCAGGGGTTTGGCGGAAGGTCGCTGTGTCTATCGCGAATTCCGACGCCGATGGCGCCATTCGAACTGGCGGTCTCCGTGAAGCTGGATCAGGAATCCGGCGCGGCTGGACTTGTCTTTCATGCTGACGGACAAGACAAGCATTACGGCTTTTATCCCAGCAGCGGGAAGCTCCGCTTGACTCGGTTCGCCGGCGCGGATGTTTTCAGTTGGCAGGTGTTGGCCGAGCGTCCTTCGGAGCATTACCGGCCTGGCGATTGGAACCGGCTGAAGGTGCGCGTGGAAAAAGATCGCCTCTTATGTTTTGTCAATGATGAACTGGTGATCGAATCGACCGATGACGCGTTCACGTCAGGGCAGGTAGGGCTAGCCAAGTTCCGGGACACGGAAGCCGAATTCAAACGTTTCCGCGTGGCGCCGTCGCTGCCGGACGAACGGGTCGCGGACGATGCCGCGAAGCGGCTTGAGGAACGGATCACGGGGCTGCCTTCGAGCGACAAGCTGGGAAACGATGGCCTGCGAACTTTCTCCGACTCGCCGGATGCCGCGATGACGGTCTTGCGGCGCCGCGCGGCCGAAATGGAACGTCGGGCGGCCGAGTTGCGTCGGGCGGCCGAGTCGGTTCATGTCGCGCGGGTGGTGGAACGGCTCCAGCAACTCATCGACCCCAAAGGCAAGCCGGCGGCTGGCGGCGTCGATCTGCTTCGCGGCGCCCTCTGGATCGCCGCGCTGGATGACGAGGAATTGGACGTCGAGGATTACGCGCGGCAGGTCGACCGCATGGCCGAGGAGATCCGCGGGCGGCTCGCTGACGGCGCCGACGAGTCGGCGCGGCTCGCCGCGCTGACCAAGTATCTGTTCGAGGACAACGGTTTTCATGGCAGCCGGACGGAGTACTACCACCGCGCCAACAGCTACTTGAACCGCGTGATTGATGATCGCGAGGGGATCCCGATCACGCTTTCGATCCTCTACATCGAACTGGCGAAAAGGCTCGAACTTCAGGTCTTGGGGATCGGATTGCCGGGCCACTTCATGGTGAAGCACCTCGCCAAGGACGGAACAGAACAGTTGGTCGACGTATTCGAGGGCGGCGTGAAATTAAGCCGGGCCGAGGCGGCGGCTAAACTTCGCGCCATCGCCAACCTGGAATTGAACGATTCGCACTTGCGGCCTTTCGGCGCGATTGAAATCCTGCAGCGATGCCTCCGCAATCTGCTATCGCTGGCCCAGGAGGACAAGGACCGCGAAGCGATGCTGCGTTACCTGGAGGCGCTCGTGGTGCTCGATCCGGACGCGGTTCAAGACCGCGGGCTCCGGGCGGTCGTGAAGTTTGAAACGGGCCGGCGCGACGCGGCGATCGCGGATCTCGACTGGTTCTTCGAGCACCGCCCCGAGGGTCTCGACCTTGACCGCATTCGGGAAATGCAGGATTACTTCCGGGCGAATCGACCTCCCGCGTCTGGCAAATGACACATGCTGGCGGACCGCGGACCATGAGTTTTCGGGGCACGGGACGCAGGGCACAGGGGACAGGGCATCTTTGCGACGGAGCTGAGCGAGACGGTCGTGAAAGGAAACAGCGTTGAGCGATAGTGAAGGCGTCGGCACGCGAGTATTGGTGACTGGCGCAACCGGGTTCATTGGCACGACGCTGTTGGGCAAGTTGGTTCGCGCCGGCTATCAGGTCCGCGCATTAACACGTCGTGGCCCTGGGGCCGCCCCGCCGGGATTCGCTGCCGGATTCGCCGCCGGGTTGGCCGGTGGTGGTTCCAGCAATCTCCGTGGTTCCCTGGGTTCCCATGGTTCCCGTGTTTCGGACAGCGCGAACGGCTCTGAACGAGTCGATGGTCGTGGTCTGTCCGGCGGCGCGGCCACTTCGGGTAGCGCCGTGCATGACACGGTTAGCGGCTCGGTTGAGTGGGTCGCGGGGGACATTTTGGATGCGGGGGCGGTGCGCGCCGCCATGCGGGGGTGTCGGCAAGTGTTTCACTTGGCGGCGTACGCGAAAAATTGGGCTCCGCGTCTCGCGACATTCGACGAGTACAACGTCGGTGGCTTGAGGAATGTGCTCGAAGCGGCTCGCGAGGCGGACGTCGAGCGGATTGTCTGGACATCGACGATGGTGGTTTTTGGACCGACCGCTCGCGGCGAGATCGCGGATGAGTCGCGTCCCCGCCCGGCCGTGGACTGTTTCACGGAATACGAGGCGTCGAAGGTGCGGGCCGAGGCGGAGGCGTCGGCGGCGATCGCCGCCGGTGCGCCGCTCGTGGTGGTCAATCCATCGCGAGTCTACGGACCGGGGCATCTGACCGAAGGCAATTCGATGGCGCGGTTGATCGACGACTACGATCGCGGACGCTTTCCGATCCTGCTCAACGCTGGCGTGAATGTCGCGAATTACGGATTCGTGGACGATATCGCCGAGGGGCACCTGCTGGCGATGCGTAATGGCCGGATCGGCGAACGGTATTTGCTCGGGGGCGAAAACGTTTCCCTGAAACAACTCTTCCGCTTGATCGATGAATTGACCGGCAGGCGCCACTGGAAGATCCCGATATTCCGGCCGGGCGCGTTGCTGTTCGCGTACGGGCAGCGGAAACGCGCCGAATGGCTGGGCGTGTATCCGACGATCACTCCGGGCTGGGTCCGCACGTTTCTCGTCGACTGGAGCTTTAGTTGCGCGAAGGCCGAACGGGAACTTGGCTACCGCCCGACGCCGTTCCGCGATGGTCTGGCCCGCACGCTTGAGTGGCTGGCTTCGCTTCGTGAATTGAAAAACCGCCGATGAAAGCCGCCGAACTGCTTCCAGCCTGCCGTACGCCCCGCGGGAAAGCGATTGTGATCCTGGCGATCAGTCCATGGCTGCTTGCCACTTGGAAATGCTTTGCTGGCCCGGAGACGCTCCAGCGGTGGGCGGTGGCGATTTGGGGCGCCGATGTGTACGCCGGTTGCGGGGCGGTCGCCTCGATGTTGGCGGGATTCCTGCTGCTTGGTGTTGTGCCGCTGGCGATTGTGCGCTGGCTGTTTGGCGAACGTTGGCACACGTATGGCTTGGGACTCGGCCATTCCGTGCGGACCTTCCGCACCTTCCTGATTATCTTGCCGTTCGTGTTGGCTGGCGCCTGGGCTTCCCGTCGTGACCCGGCGATCGCCGCCGTCTATCCGCTGAATCCGGCCGCCGGCGACTCGCTTTGGCATTTCACCGGCCATGCGGCCGCTTACTTCGCTTACTACTTTGGCTGGGAGTTCCACTTTCGCGGCCTCTCTCAGCATGGCTTAGCACCCCACATGGGACTGGCCTGCGCGGTGCTGGTCCAGACGCTCGCGTCGAGTCTCGCGCACTTCGACAAACCGCCGACCGAACTGTTGGCATCCGTGGCTGGAGGGGTTCTTCTGGGCGTTTTGGCGGTCCGGACCCGGTCGATCGTTTCCGGGATGCTCCTGCACGCGAGCCTGGGAATCGCGATCGACCTGTTCCAGATTTACGCCAGCCGTTGAAGCCGGAACTGGCAATTGCGGCTTTTCTTCACAATGACGGCTGCTGGCGGAGGACACCCCGACTATCATAAAGCGGCATTTTGGCCGTTAGGGCAACTCGATCCGTGCAACGCGGGTCGGACCGGGGATCAATTCCAGGTGCGTCGCCGCGGCGGTCGAGGTTTCTGAAGCCAATACGAACACAACGGATCGGTCTGATTTCGCGGGCATAAGCACAGGGGGCGGTATGCGTTGGCGAGCAACTTTAACGCGGACTTCGGAGCGACTGGAGCGACTTGGGCGATTGGGACGAACATTGCGAGGGGCCGCGCTGTTAGCCCTGTCGGCGGTGGTAACTCTGAGCGCCCTGCCAGCGTTGGCGCAACCAAGCCCGACGCCCGCCCCGTCGGCAAATCCCGCGACGCCTGCCAACCCACCGGCTCCGGCTGCACCAGCGACACCGCCAACGACACCGGCTGCGAGTCCGCCGACTGCGAGTCCGCCGACTGCGAGTCCGCCGACTGCGAGTCCGCCGACTGCGGGCGCCGATCCGGTTCGCGAATTAGCGGCCCGGGCGATGGCCAGCACGGTTGGCTTGTACTGCAAAAAAGACGGCTACGCTTCGTTTTTTGGAACGGGCACGGTCATCGCCGAGGATGGCCACATCTTGACCTCGACGACGGTGATTCCGCCCGGAGCCGAGGAGATCATGGTGGTGTTCGCGAATTTCACGCGGCGCCAAGGGTCGATCGTGGAATCGAACGAACAATTGGAGACGACGCTGCTAAAGGTCGATGGATTGGGACTCGCCTATCTGCCGCTCGCCAACGAGTTCCCGATGGTCGGAACGCGGGCCTTCACAACCAGTAACGCCAATAATGTGGTGCTGGTGAGCGGCACAGCGTCGTTCAGCATGGGGCATGTGAGTGGTTTGTACGAAGTGAAGAATCTCGGCGGCGAGAGCCTCTACTCGGGAATGGCGATCGAGACGACGGCGGCGGTGAATCCGGGATCGGATGGCGGGCCGATTATTAACGACCGCGGCCAATTGTGCGGGGTCATTAGCCTGAACGTATCGCCGTCGCGTTGGCAAGGCGTGGGCGTTCCAACGAAAGTGATTCTCGAGCGGCTGGAGAGTTTTAAATCCGAGCGGGTGAAACCGCGGCGCGATCCGATCTTCGAAAAGCCGCTCGTGGACGACTCGACCAAGGAACTGGCGCGGCATGGGGAAGATTGGTCGAAGTACTTGATTGGTTTGCGAGTGGAACGCAAGTACGCTCCCGAAGTGCTGCCGCGCATGCCGTGGGACACGTTCCTCAAAGAGGTCAAGGATTGGAGTTCGCTGAATCAGGATAAGCGGCAGCAGGTGCTCGGCGACTACTTCGAGTCCGCTCGGCTGATCGAAGTGAATCAAATGCTGCGGCAGCCGGACGAGCCGGTGACTGGTGTGATTGTCTCGGCCGACGGACTGATTCTGACCAGTTTGTTCAACGTCGCGGACGAGTTGGCTTTTCTGAACAAGGCCACCAAGGAACCCCATCGGGTGAAGTTCACGGGTAAGGCCGAAGACTTATCCAAGGAACCTGAGGCGGGACTGGAGACGTCCACGAATCCGGTGGTGAAAGTGACCGCGTTGTTGGCCGATGGCGGCACGCGGGAGGCCAAGATTATCGCCCGTCACCTGCCGCTCGGGGTCGCTCTACTGAAGATCGACGATGTTCAATTGCCGGCAGCCAACGTGCCCGAAAGCGTCTCTGCCCCCGAACTGGGCGAGTCAGTTGGATTGCTAGGATTCGCGGGTGGATCGGGGACTCGCTTCACGATGAATGCCGGCATCGTGAGCGCACCGTCGCGCGGCCGCGGCTTTCAGTTCCAAACAGACGCGATGCTGAATTACGGAAACTCGGGCGGGCCAGTCTTATCGACCACCGGCAAGTTGCTCGGTATCGCCACCGCTCCCATCCTTCCACGAACCGTGCAGGGGCGGATCTTCAAGGATGACGAATTGAATGGTTGGGAGATCGCGCCGAATTCCGGGGTCGGAATGATCGCGTGGGCGCCCAAGATCCGCGATGTGCTCGACGGCATGAAGGCCGGTACCTCCACGTTGAAACTGCCCGGCGCCTACCTTGGCATTTCGCCCGATCCGGCCAGCGTGTTTGGCGTGGCGGCGGTGCTCGGACTGGTAGGGGCCGGGACGCCCGCCGGTAACGCCGGCCTGAAACGCGGCGACCGCGTGCTCGAAATCAACGGCGAAGAAGTCGAGGACTGGAAAGATCTGATGTCGCACTTGGCCGAGCAGAAAGCGGGAGACCGCATTCGCTTGAAAATCCAGCGTCCCGGGATTCAAAAGGCGCTGGTGATCAAGGGCAAACGCGTCACGAACGAAGCCGACATTGCCGAGTTGCTCAAGTCGGTCGACGCGAGCGGCAAGTTTGAAGGTCAATTCGAAGTCATCGACACCAAGGAATTCGAAATCGTCTTGGGAGAGCGGCCATGACAGTGATGGGCACTAAGTCTCGTGCGCGGTGGTTTGTGTCCGAGTTGGCCGGAGCAACTCGCCGTTGGGCCTTGTTGGGCGTCCTAGCGTGGGGAGTGAGCGTTCAAGCTACCTACGCACAACCGGCCGCGCCAGCGGCACCGGTTGGGCAAGCGCCAGTCGCGTCGGCCGCTGCTTCGGCCGATTCCACGCCAACACCGGCCGCTCCGACGGCTTTGGAAGCGAAAGTCGAAGCGTTGTGCGCGAAGGTGAAACCGGCTTTTGTCTTCATCGCGGGTGGCAGCGGTGTCGTGATCTCGCCGGACGGGTTGATGCTGACCAACACGCACGTGATCGAGCGTGGCGCCGATTTCGATGTGCGACTTGGCAATGGTCGCCACTATCGGGCGAAAGTGCTTGGTCGGGACGTGTGGGGCGACTTGGCGCTACTGCAGTTGCAGTCGAAAGACAACCAGCCTTTTCCCTATCTCGAACTCGGCGACTCGGACGCGTTGCGAATTGGCGAACCGGCGATGGCGGTTGGCAATCCGTTCGGGCTCGGAATTGTGGATCAGCACCCAACGTTCACCGTGGGCATCATCTCGGCGGTGCGTCAGAGCCAGGGGCGATACACCGAGTGCATCACGACGGACGCCGAGGTCAATCCGGGCAACTCGGGCGGGCCGCTGGTGAACATGGCGGGGCAGGTCGTTGGCATCAATGGCCAGATTAGCACGCGCTGGGGTTTGCGGTCCAACACGGGCCTCGGTTACGCGATCAGCGCGCGTCAGGTTCGGATGTGGCTCGAACCGCTCAAAGCGGCCAAGGGCGGGAATGTGGAACACGGCATGCCGTTTGGACTGCGTGTCCGAGCCACTCGACCAGACGCACCCGGTGTGGACGATGGCTTGTTGATCGAGGAGGTTACCGAGAAGACGGTGTCGGCGGAGGCCGGTTTCCAAGCCAAGGATGTGATCGTCAAATGGGATGGACTGCCCGTCCCGAACACCGTGCGCTGGATGAGTATTGTCGGGATGTACCCGGCCGGCGCCAAAGTTCCCGTCGATGTGCGGCGGGGCGACCAAACCGTCACGCTCAACGTGACGCTTGCCGAGGTTCCGCGTTCCAAAGATCTGGAACGGATGACGCGTAACCGTCGCCCGCAGCGGAAACCAGACGGCTCCAAACCGGACAGCAAACCGGATTCGAAACCAGACAGCAAACCGGAGACGAAGCCGGACAGCAAACCGGATTCGAAGCCGGAAGCCGAAAAGCCCGATTCGAAGCCCGATGCCAAACCGGAATCCAAGCCTGAGTCGAAACCAGTCGATCCGAAGCCCTAAGCCGAACGGTGCGGGTTCGCAAACGATCAAAACGTGCGAAGTCCACGAGGGGAACGCGAGGTTTTGGAGAGTTCGACAGGGGAGCTTCTGACTTCGAGCTAGCTGGGCGTTCCATTAGCCACGGTTTCGATCATCGAACTGTCGGCGCGAGGTTCAGCAAAAGGTTGGTCCCTCCGGGATTCGTGTGGGTCCTGCCGAAGATTCGTGCCTCGCCGAACTTCCGAGCCAAGGCGGAAGCCGGCGTGGTTTGCGCCGCGGGGGTTTTCGGAGGCATGTCGCCGGTGTCCAACGGTCTTTTCAATGCAATGCCGCTCAGTATTCCATAAACCGATGTGGTTTATGATGTTGTGTCACCGGTGTCACGTGTCGTTCAGAGTCCGATCGTCAGCGTTGCTACGCGTGGCATGTTCCCGTGGCAGACAAGCGGACGCAGCACTGGGTGTACCACGAAGCACACGAAGAGCACGAAGATCACGGAGGGCGAAGCGTTTGATGCCAACTCTTTATCCCGGCCCTAGGTGCCGGTGAACCTCGATCGCACACCCGGTCACGCGATTAGAGAATTCGTCGGATTT
>CAIXSC010001054.1 GCA_903921945.1 uncultured Planctomycetaceae bacterium | reverse complement strand
CGTTTGCGTCGCTCTGATCGCTTGGGTCGCGCTATTCGGTTGGATTCGCATAGCCATCCGGGGATTCTGCGGATCATGCGGCCAATCGGTGGAATCGGCGAAATGTTCCACTTGCTTCATGTTATAAGCAGGTCGTCTCAAATCTCGTGGGGATGACAGCGGCATGATCCGAGCGCGGGAAGTGACAAAATCGTATGCCGACTTGGGACGCGGGCCCTATGTGGCGCTCGATCGCGTGTCGTTCGAAGCGCGTCCCGGGCAAATCTTTGGACTGCTCGGCCCCAACGGCGCCGGCAAGACGACCGCGTTGAGGATTCTCAGCACGGTCCTCAAGCCAACTTCGGGACAGGTTACCGTGAACGGTTTCGATGTCGCGACCGAGGCGACGCAAGTGCGGCGACAAATCGGTTTCGTGTCGAACAACACGGCCGTTTACGATCGCATGACCGCGTGGGAAATGGTCGAGTATTTCGGGCGGCTGTTCGGGTTGCCCGACGATATCCTGCGGCCGCGTATGGAGCGGCTGTTCGAACGGCTTGGCATGGGCGAGATCCGCGATGTGCTGGGCGCGAAAATGTCGACCGGCATGAAGCAGAAGGTGTCGATCGCACGAGCGCTCGTCCATGAACCCCCCGTGCTTATCTTTGACGAGGCGACGCTGGGGCTGGACGTCATGGTCGCTCGGGCTTTGCTGCGCACGGTCCTGGAACTTAGGGACCAGGGCAAATGCGTCGTCTTCAGCACGCACATCATGCGGGAAGCCGAACGGCTGTGCGATCGGATCGCCATCATGCACCGCGGCAGGATCCTCGCCGAGGGTAGTTTGCCCGAATTGCTGGAAAGACACGGCGGTCCCGATCTCGAGGAAACCTTTTTCGGGTTGCTATCGCGGCATGATGCGCCGCGAGCCGCGACCGCCGGCTAGCCTCCAGGTGCGTTCATGCTGTGGTCCAATGTCCGACTGATCTTCCAGCGCGAAGTCCGCGACCAGTTGCGCGATCGCCGGACCCTCATGACGATTTTCGTCCTGCCGCTCGTGCTCTATCCGCTACTTGGCACCAGCTTCCTGCAGATCGCCCAATTCACTCGCGAGCAGCCGACTACGATTCGAATTGTGGGCGCCGAGCGGCTTCCCGCTTCACCGGCGCTGCTGAGCGACAACGGCTTTCACGATCAATGGACGTCGGTGTCCGAGCGGGCGCTTGCGATCGTGCAATTGGCCGACTCCGCGGGTCCAAGCGACGCGGCCGAACGCGATGCAAGCGACTCACCCGCCAGCTTGAACTCCACCGTCGCGCGCGATTGGATCGACAGCGGCGATTGCGACGCCGTGTTGTTCATTCCCGCCTTCGACTGGTTTGCGACGGGCGATGTGGCAACCAGCCATGACGGGAAAATGGATAACCCGACGGGTGTGACTGGCGCGACGGGTGTGACTGGCGCGACGGGTGTGACTGGCGCGACGGCGAGTTCCAAGGACGGTGAACCGCCGCAGCGGCCCCGATTGTTCTTCAATGCGTCCTCGGATAAGTCCCGCATCGCGGCCCGCCGTGTCGAGACGATTGTCGGTCGATGGCGGCAAGCGTTATTCGAGCGGAACTTGAAGGATCGTGGACTGTCGCCCGCGCTGGCGCGGCCGTTTCTCCTGGAGTCCATGGATCTGTCGGAGAAGCGTCGTCGCGACGCGTTCGTCTGGTCGCGTTTGCTGCCGTTTGTGGCATTGATCTGGGCGCTCACCGGCGCGTTTTATCCGGCGGTCGATCTCTGCGCGGGCGAAAAGGAGCGGGGGACGCTGGAAACGCTCTTGAGCAGTCCGGCGTCGCGCGGCGAAATCGTCTGGGGAAAATTCCTGACCGTGACCCTGTTCAGCGTTTTCACGGCGCTTTTCAACTTGGTTTCCATGGCGTTGACCGCCAGGTTCCTCGTGGGCGAGATGGGCAAGGGGGGAGGCGGCTTCGCGGAGCAACTCGGGGTGCCTCCACTGGCGGCCATTGGTTGGTTGATCGCCACCATTCTGCCCGTTTCGGCGTTCTTCAGCGCTTTGGCACTCGCGGTGGCCTCGTTCGCTCGCAGCTCCAAGGAAGGCCAGTACTATTTGATGCCGTTGTTGCTCGTCATGCTGCCGTTGATGCTGTTGCCTCTCTTGCCTGGTTCGGCACTGACGCCGGGAAGCAGCCTGATCCCGGTGACGGGGCCCATGCTGCTTTCGCGCGCCCTGATCGAGGGGCGATATTTGGCCGCTCTGGCCGCTGTTCCTCCGGTCTTGCTCGTCACGGCGCTCGGCAGCCTGTTCGCGCTGCGCTGGACGATCGACCAGTTCAACAACGAGTCTGTTTTGTTCCGCGAAAGCGAACGCTGGAATCTGTGGCTGCTGCTGCGGCAAGTCATTCGCGACCGCGAACTGCGGCCGACTTACGGTCAGGCCATGTTGTGCGCCGTGATTCTGATGGTCCTTCGCTTCTTCGTAACGGTGACCACGCCGTCGATGCCGAAGAATTGGGAATGGTTCGCAACCTCGACGGTCAACGGCTTGGCCGCCTACGTTCTGGCGCCCGCCCTGCTCATGACTTTGTTGTTGACTCGCAGTCCAACCGCGGCGCTCGGACTGCGGGCGCCGCGATGGTTTGTTTGGCCGGCGATGGTGGTGCTGGCCGTGGCGATTCATCCGGCTTGCCAGGAATTGGGCCGGTTGGTCCGCTTCCTGTATCCGCTGAGCCCCGAATTGATCGAGCAAACGCGGCGGTTGGAAAGTTTGTTCGCCGCCGCTCCTTCGCTCGGACATGTCTTGCTCGTGCTCGCGTTTGTTCCGGCGGTGTGCGAGGAAATCGCGTTCCGCGGCTTCATCTTGAACGGATTTCGCTCGCGCGGTTCCGACTGGATGGCGATTCTCCTCAGCAGTGCGTTCTTCGGGGCCGTGCATGGATTGATCCAGCAATCGCTAACGGCCGCCATTCTTGGAGTGCTCTTGGGCTACGTGGCGCTCCGCGCTGGCAGCGTCTGGCCGGGAATGGTGCTCCACGGGTTGCACAACGGTCTTCAATTGTCGATCGGTTTGACGGTCGAGCAGTGGTTTCCGGCGGCCGTGGAGTCCAACCCCTGGTTATCCCGGGTGGCGAGTCTCCATGGCGACGGATATCGTTTTCATCCGTGGGTCGTGGCGGGCGGATTGATCGTGGCGGCGGGCGTTGTCTGGCTATTGGAACGCGGGAAGGGCCGCAGAAACAAGCGATGAGCGAAAGGCGGTTATGGACGGCGCGGGCAGGGTGGTTGCTCGACGGGCTCGCACCGCCGCGGCGAAACGTGCGGCTCGTCGTGGAAGGCACGCGGCTGGTTGCTGTCGAACCGTTTGACGGTGGCCAATTCGATCTGGACTTCGGCGATGGTGTCGTCGTGCCAGGGTTTGTGAACGCCCACACCCACCTGGAATTCGGCGCCCTGACCGAGCCGACTTCGCCGCGCGACACCCCCGTGCCGTTCGCCGAGTGGCTGCGCGAACTGATCGCCGCGCGGCGCGCGGCGGCGCTGGAACGCTCGCCCGAGTCTCTGCGGGATGAACGTCGGACCGGCGTGGTCCTGGGGCTCGACGAACTGTCTCGGTCCGGTGTCACGATGGTCGGCGAAATCGCTCGGCCCGACTGGCCGGAAGCGACGTTGGCAGGGCCGGTCGACACGCTCGTCTTTCTCGAATTGCTGGGACTTTCCCGGGCTCGGGTCGAGCCGTTGCTGGCGATGGCGAAAGCTCACTTGAACCGGGCCGCCGTGGCGAACGAAGCGAGCGGTGGGGCGGTTCCGTTCGCCGACTGGCAGGCGGGGCTTAGTCCGCATGCGCCGTACACCGTGCATCCCGACTTGCTGGCCGGCGCCTGTCGGCTTTCCCTTGAACATCAAGTGCCAATCGCCATGCACTTGGCGGAGTCTTGGGATGAATTGGAGTTGTTGCGCTCGCATAGTGGCGCGTTGGTCGAGACCTTGCGGGAGTTCGACGCTTGGGATCCATCGGCGTTGCCGCGCGGGCTGACACCCAGCGATTACCTCCAGGCACTGGCGAAGGCTTGGAAGACGCTGGTCGTCCACGGCAACTTCCTCTCGTCGGCGGATTACGGGCGTCTCGCGGAAGATCGGGAGCGAATGAGCGTTGTGTACTGTCCCCGGACGCACTCGCGGTTCGTGCCGACCCGTTATCCCTTGGCGGAAATGCTAGCAGCGGGTGTTCGGGTTGTTTTGGGGACCGACTCGCGAGCTACCAATCCGGACCTGGATTTCCTGGCCGAACTGCGATGGGTGGCGTCGCGTTATCCCGAGGTCGATCGCGCGACCCTGCTGCGAATGGCGACGACGGATGCGGCGATCGCGCTCGGGTTAACGAACCGCGGAGCGCTGATCGCGGGACAGCGAGCCGACTTCGTCGTGCTTCAATCCGATGCAGGAGGCGATCACAACCCCTGGGAGTGGCTCGAGAGTGTGGCGTGGATCCCGGCCAGCGTCTGTCTGGGGGGAGTGCTACGGTCGACAACCGAAAAAAAACAGTTGCCGGCGGGTTGCCCCGGTTGATTTAGGACGTTTCTACCGTATTCTTGCGAGCGAATTCGATGACGGTTGCCGTAGCCGTCCGCCTTTTTTACCGCCCCCACAGTTTGGAGTATTTCCGTGAGCCAACTTCCGCCGCTGCAAACGGGTCCGCCCATTCCCAATCCGTACGCCTCCCCGAATGTCGGTGGTTATGGCGGCGGACCGCCGCCCGGGCCCATCAAGAATTGGCTCGTGGAATCGATCGTTTCGTTGATCTGTTGCGGTGGACTGTTCGCGATTCCCGCCATTGTGTACGCGGCTAAAGTGAATGGCCTGGTCGCCGCGGGCAATTATCAAGCCGCCATGGAGGCGTCCGCGAACGCGAAAAAGTGGCTGATCATCGCCGTTTGCATCGGCGTCGTTTGCAATTTGGTCATCGGTGGAATCCAAGTCCTCGCCGCCATTGGTGCCGCGAACGCGCAGTAACGGGGACCGCGACAGCCGAAGTGGAAACGGGAACCTGAGAATGGTCTCCGGTGTCGCGAGTCGACGTGTTTCGGTGATGCGAGGCGGATGAAAAACGGCATGGGCCGGGACTCCCAGAGAGCCCGGCCTATTTTTGTTTTTTCCGTGGCCTGTGAGGCCCCTTTAGCGTCTCGCGAAGCGCTCCGGCGGTTTCTTCCCCAGGAGCGTTCTTACAGACTCGCCTCGGGCAGATCGAAGACTCGCAGCCGAGTAGCACCGGCGCTAAGCGGCACCCTGGGCAGGCTGATCCAGTCCGTTCGAACGCACCCGCGAGATCACGCCCTTTTTCGCCACCTCGCGAGCCTTGGCCGAATCGCGAACAACGGCCTAAGGCTTGGGTGGGCGAGCGGCCTTTTCATCGATGCCTGAAATGCCGAACCGGCGGCCCAGTTCGGATTCGACTTCGGACCAACCTATGCCTAGGTGGCCGAGCAACACCATCAGATGATACGTCACGTCGGCCGCCTCGTAGATCACGTGAGCACGCCCTTCGGGGCCGGGCTCACTCGCCGCTTCGACAACCTCGCGCGCTTCCTCCAAAATCTTTCCGCCAATCTTGGGAACTCCGCCCTCGAAGAGCTTGGTGGTGTACGACTTCGCGGGCGGATTCGCCTTGCGATCCTCGATGACCGCCATCAAGTGCTGCAGGATCGCCACGCTCCCCCGAACCTCACCGGGGCCGCTGACTTCGATGGCAGCGGACGGAGCGGTGTTGGGCGACGCGGAAGAACGGGACGGTGTTGTCGGTTGAGTCATTGGTTGGGGCAACGTTTGGGGCGTGAGTTTGGGCGGTGAGTTGGGGCGTCGCACGGATCTTGCAGATCGAGCGGGAACAGGATTGCCGTAACCATCGCTCATCCGTTCGGAGTCGGACCGGATGGGGAGCGATTCTGGTCAATCGTTACGCGGCGTCAACGCGGCGATGCCGACACTCCGACCCGCAACGCCGCGATGGCCAGCGGCATGGAATCAAAGCCTTTCGCCTCACCGCCGCCGACGGCTGCCGTTACCTCGGCGTCGCTATACTACGAGCGAACGGGTCATGCGACAACCGACGCAAGCGGCGCCCGGCGCGAGTGGCG
>CAIXSC010001053.1 GCA_903921945.1 uncultured Planctomycetaceae bacterium | reverse complement strand
GCCGTGTGGCTCGCGTTGCCTGCGTTATTCGTGTCGTTCGTGTTACCTGCGTTGTTCGAGTTACCTGCGTTGGTCGTGTTGTTCGTATTGTCCAACGCGGTCGAGCCACTTGCGTCGTCGCGGGGCGGGTTTCGCGAGTCGAGTAGGTCGGGCAGGCCGAGTTGCCGGCAGGCTTTCCAGCGACGTTGTCGAGCGGCCAGGGTGGCGGCGTCGGGGATTGGATCGTCGCCGAGCAGTTCGGTTTCGCGAAGCAAGAAAACTTGATCGCCAAGTCCGCTGCGACGTCCATATTCGAGCGCGATCGCGCGGAGCCGTTCGTAGGCCCGCAACCAATGGTGCTTGCCCGTCTCGCGGTACGGTAGCAAGCGCTGAGCGGTGCGCAGGTCCGCCAGGAAGTCTTCGTACAGTGACGACGCGCCGTGGCTTGCGAGGGCGGCGAGCCAGTCGGCTTCGGCAGCGAGTCGGTCGGCGCGCTGACGTGCATGGCGGACAGTTGGAGATCGAGCGGCCGAGGGACGTCCCGGGCGAACGATCCGTTCGAGATAACTCGGCTCCTCGCGCCAACGCGGCTGGGCGAGTTCCATCTCGCCGGCGGTCCGGTGGCCGAAGCGCGCGAGGAACTCGGCGAGCGACAAACCGTCGGACGCGATCCGTTCGAGCATCTCGTTTTGAGCCACGGTCAGATCGCCATCGAGGCCGGAGACAAGCCGGGCGAGCCAGGCGGCGCCGTCCGTCGGGCCCATGGCGGTGCGGAGGGCGGCATCGAGTCGCGCGTGGGCCAAGCCGCCGAGATAACCTGGCAACAACGATTCGGCGGCCCATTCGCCCAGCGTGAGCTCGCGGCATTCACGCCAGTGGTCGCGCAGCGTTCGATCCGAATAATCCGACCAGGGAATCGCCTGCCATGCGGCGAGTTGCCGGTCGATCGGTTGCACGACCCGCTGTTCGAAACGCTCGACCGCGTCGCGGCAGCGTTGCCGTTCACGGCGCGACGCGCGGGCCAGGATCCACAATAGCCGTGGCAAACGCAAAAAGAGAAACGGGTCGGCGTCATCCCAGCGAAGCTGTTGAGGAGGGCCATCGAGCGTCGCGCGATCCGCAACCAACTGATCCAGGTCGTATCCCAGTGGCAGACCGCGAAAGAACAACGTGGCGAGCCGCTCGGGGTGCGCGTAGGGGCGACCGCCTACGAACTCGAGGATGCTCGCATCGGTCTCGGCCGGTTCGAATCCCAGCACGCGATAGAGCCGCCCAAGTCCGCCACGGGCGCTCAGCAACCGGCTCAGGCAGTCGGCGGTAAGCGGCTGGGGAAACGGGACCGTTTCGGCGACATTGTGCAGCGACAGCACGACGGGGCCATGAATGGCAAGCGATTCGAGACGCTCGAGGACCGAGCGCCGGGCGGCTGTCCGCTCCGCCACGAGTTCCAAGCCTTTGATGGCGCGGGCTTGAAGCAAGGCAGGTTGGCTGTCGCGCCACCCCCATTCGATATCGCATGGAAAACCGAAGTGCCGTTCGACGCGCCGGCCGAGTTCCGCGAGGACCGCGATCTGTTCGCCGGACAACGCGGGCTCGCCCGCCGGCCGCTGTCCGGGAATGGTTTCCAGCGTGTGGAACGAGTCGCTATCGAGGACATAGACGTCGGGCGTTACCGCGCCCGAGACAACCGCTTCCCCGAGTCCCCAGGAGGCTTCGAGCAGCATTTCCCGCCGCTCCGGCCGCTGCGGGTGGGCCGTGAAGAGCACGCCCGAACGCTGGGCCGGAAACATCGATTGAACATTCACCGCGGTGCCGCGAACGCCGGTCACTCGATGATGGCGCCGGTACGTCAAAGCCCGCTCGCTGTTCCACGAACGGAACACCGCGTTGATCGCCGTCACCAGCGATTCCCAGGGATCCATCGGAAACGGCGTGCCGACCCGCGAGTGCCATTCGGCGCGCAGCCGATCGGCGTACGCCTCGGATGTTTCGTCAACACGAGTCGACGGCGCCGCTTGTCCGGTCGCGGATGCCAGGAACATCCGCGTATGCTCCGCGTAGCTGGACCAGAATTCGGTCAACGCGATAGATGGCCGGTTCGCGTCTGGCGTGGCAAACGCGCGATCGGCGCCGGCCGCGTTCGCGGAGGCCATGCCGGTGGGGATCAGTGGCGCGAGTCCGGGATGTAAGCCGCAGTTGAGAATGGTGTCCATCATCCCGGGCATCGAGACCGCCGCGCCGGAACGCACGGCGACAAGCAGCGGTGGACTACCGGCGCCGAACGCGCGTCCCACGCGGGCTTCCAAATCGGCGATCGCGGTCCGCAATTGCGGCGCCAGCGCTTCAGGCCACCGGCCATGCCGTTCGACATATTCGCAACAAGCGGACGAAATCGTGAAGCCGGGAGGGACCGGAAATCCGGCGCGGGATAGCGCTGCCAGGCCAGCCCCCTTTCCTCCCAGCAGATCGACTCGAGCTGGATCCGTGTCCGATCCGCCCGGCCAGAAACGGTGAATCCAAGGTTCGTCGCTCACGGAGCCTCCGCGAGACAGACAGGCCAACCCCGAGCCGTCTGGTAGTACACACGGCCACCCATCGACAGAAGTGGCGTCGCGGGCGCCAAGCGATCGTCCGGCCAGCGATACCATTCGCTTTCCTGGCCATCCTCCGCGTTCAGCCGGATCAAAGCGTTTTCACGCGTGGCAATCAACGCGGGATAGACCGCCAGTGGCGGTCGCGTCGCCACGCCGCCAACCTCCCAACGCGGCGTCGCGTCCGACCAGTCGAGAAGACGCAAATCGCCCGTGGCCGTCAACGTGATCCACAAATCGGGCCGCGACAAAGCCGATTCGGATTCCGCTCCAGATCGATGTTCAGATCCAGATGCAGCAGATTCAGAACCAGATTCAGAGTCAGATTCAGAGTCAGATTCAGAGTCAGATTCAGATTCAGAGTCAGAGTCAGATTCAGGTTTCGGAGAGGACGACGGAGACGACGACGCGGAAGAAGACGGAGACGACGACGGGGAAGATGGTGAT